>NZ_BAAAGU010000033.1:0-82953 GCF_039524635.1 Streptomyces thermocarboxydovorans
CGGGATGGGCCGAGGACCGTACCGGCTTCCAGGGCGAGCTCTCCGGCCTGCACGTCGCTGCCGCGGAGGCGGATGTGCTGCCCGGCCTCGGCGGCGCGGTGGACCCGGACCTCGCCGCCGGCGCCCTCGGGAGCGGAGGAGTGGGCGCGCATGGTGGTGGCGGGCCCTCGGCCCGTACCGCCGTCGGTCCACTCGACCGGAACGACGGCCTCGGCGCCGGGCGGCAGCGGGGCGCCCGTCATGATGCGGGCGGCCTCACCGGGGCCGACGGTCGGCAGCTCACCGCTGCCCGCGGCGAGGTCTCCGATGACGGTGAGGACGGCCGGGTACTCCTCGGAGGCGCCCTGCACATCGGCGGTACGCACCGCGTAGCCGTCCATGGAGCTGTTGTCGAACGGCGGCAGCGCGACCGGGACCGTGACATCCTCGGCGAGGACACAGCCCTGGGCGTCGAGGAGGCGCAGCTCGCGGGGCTCCAGCGGTCGGATGTGCGCGAGTATGTCGTCGAGGTGCTCGGACACGGACCAGATCCGGCCCGCGGCGGCAGCCTCCCGGGTCAGGGCGTCGCCGACCGGGGCCGCCGCGCCGTGGTACGGGAGGCGGGATCCGGCCGACGCAGCGGTCTGTTCGGTACTGCTCAAGGTGCTACATCTCCTCCGTGACGTAACTGCGGAGCAGGTCCGGAAGTCCGGGCCCAGATCTTCACGTTCGGGCGTCTGACAATGGCACGCAGGTAGTCGCCACACTCCCCCGCGCGCCCGCACGGGCCCCCTTCCCACCGCGCTGCCCCGCCCCCCGGCTGACCTGCTGCGCTGCACCCTGCGTTGGCACGCGCCCGGCTCGATCTCGGGCCGGGGACGGCTTCCAGGGAGCCCCCTGAGTGCGTACTGCTCGTCACGGTCACGCCCGCGCCGATGCCAGTCAAAGGGGTGAGGACGAACTCGCGGCCGGGGCGCGGACGAGGGGACATGACATTCTCCGCCGTGACCAGGCTCTGCAGTTGGCTCCAGGCCCATCTTCGCCTGGGGCCTCACCCACTCGGGCTTGCGCTCGATGGGGTCTGACTGTTCCGGCCCCCAGGCGCAATCACTTGCGTCCGGAGGGGGACCCACCGTCATGGACACGAGGGGCTCCTCGAAAGTCGAGCGCGGGCACGGACCCGCGCGGCTGATTGAGCCTCCCCCTCGGTCATTGGCCTGAGAGCTTCACCACGCGCAGCTGTGCGCGGCTTGCACCGTGGGCGAGACGCGTGAGCGCCTGCTTTCCAGAGTCCGCCTCCGCCGCGCAGTAACGAAGCCTGAGAGTTCCGGGGAGGATTTGCTCCTTCGGCGCCACACCTTTGGGGAGTGTGGACTCTCCCGCGCGGAATCGTCAGCGGTGTATTCAGTTGTTCGGTTCTTGCCGAGGCCTCTTGTCGAGTGCTTGCTGATAGAGCTGTCCGGCGCGATAGGAGGACCGGACCAGGGGTCCGGACATCACTCCGGCGAAGCCGATCTCCTCGGCCTCTTCCTTGAGCTCGATGAACTCCTCGGGCCTGACCCACCGGTGCACCGGGTGGTGCCGCACCGAGGGCCGCAGGTACTGGGTGATGGTGACCAGGTCGCACCCGGCAGCGTGCAGGTCCTTCAGCGCGGCCGAGATCTCCGCCCGGGTCTCCCCCATGCCCAAGATCAGGTTCGACTTGGTGACCAGCCCGAACTCCCGCGCCGCGGTAAGCACACCGAGCGACCGGTCGTAGCGGAACGCGGGCCGGATCCGTTTGAAGATCCGCGGCACCGTCTCCACGTTGTGCGCCAATACTTCCGGGCGCGATTCGAACACCTGGGCCAGCAACTCGGGGACACCGTTGAAGTCCGGGACCAGGTTCTCCACACGGGTGTCCGGGTTCAGGGCGTGGATCTGCCGGACCGTCTCGGCGTACAGCCAGGCACCACGGTCGGGCAGGTCGTCGCGGACCACCCCGGTGATGGTGGCGTACCGCAGTCCCATCTTCGCCACCGACTCCGCCACCCGGCGCGGCTCCTCCCGGTCCAGAGGCCGGGGCTTGCCGGTGTCGATCTGGCAGAAGTCGCAGCGCCGGGTGCACTGGTCGCCGCCGATGAGGAAGGTGGCTTCACGGTCCTCCCAACACTCGAAGATGTTCGGACAGCCCGCCTCCTGGCACACCGTGTGCAGCCCTTCGGCCTTCATCTGCGAGCCCAACGCGTTGTATTCCGGCCCCATCCGCGCCCGGGTCTTGATCCACTCGGGCTTGCGCTCGATCGGGGTCTGGCTGTTCCGCACCTCCAGCCGCAGCAACCTGCGGCCGTCAGGCGAGGCGGAAGGTGTGAGGGCGCCGCTCATCTCACAGCTCCGGGTACAACGGGTGTGCGTCGGCGAGCGCGGCCACACGGGCCCGCAATTTGGCGGCGAGACTCGGGGCGTACGCCGGATTGAGGGCCTCCGCGATGATGTCGGCGACCTCCGCGAATTCGGCCTCCCCGAAGCCGCGGCTGGCCAGCGCCGGCGTACCGATCCGCAGTCCCGAGGTCACCATCGGCGGGCGGGGGTCGAACGGCACAGCGTTGCGGTTCACCGTGATGCCGATGTCGTGCAGGCGGTCCTCCGCCCGCTGCCCGTCGAGCTCCGACTCACGCAGGTCGACCAGCACCAGGTGGACGTCCGTACCACCCGACAGCACGGACACCCCCGCGTCCGTGACATCGGGAGCACTCAGCCGTTCCGCGAGGAGTCGAGCGCCCGCGAGGGTGCGCTCCTGGCGCTCACGGAACTCCGGCTCGGACGCCATCTTGAACGCGACCGCCTTGGCCGCGATCACGTGCTCCAGCGGTCCGCCCTGCTGGCCGGGGAAGACCGCACTATTGACCTTCTTCGCCACGTCCTCACGGTTGGTCAGCACCACCCCGCCGCGCGGGCCGCCGAGTGTCTTGTGCGTGGTCGTGGTCACCACGTCGGCGTGCGGCACCGGGTTCGGGTGCAGGCCCGCGGCCACCAGGCCGGCGAAGTGCGCCATGTCCACCATCAGGTACGCGCCGACCTGGTCCGCGACCCGCCGGAAGGCGGCGAAGTCCAGCTGCCGGGGGTACGCCGACCAGCCCGCGATGATCAGCTGCGGCCGGTGCTCATCGGCAAGTCGCTGCACCTCCGCCATGTCGACGCGGTTGTCCTCCGCGGAGACGTGGTAGGCGACGACGTTGTAGAGCTTGCCGGAGAAGTTGATGCGCATGCCGTGGGTGAGGTGCCCGCCGTGCGCGAGGTCCAGGCCCAGGATGCTGTCCCCCGGTTGGAGGAGCGCCGTCATCGCGGCCGCGTTCGCCTGGGCTCCCGAGTGCGGCTGCACATTGGCGAAGGCCGCACCGAACAATGCCTTCACCCGTTCGATGGCGAGCTGCTCGAGGACATCGATGTGCTCACACCCGCCGTAGTAGCGACGGCCCGGGTAGCCCTCGGCGTACTTGTTCGTCAGGACGGAGCCCTGCGCCTCCATCACCGAGACCGGTGCGAAGTTCTCGCTCGCGATCATCTCCAGCGTGCTCTGCTGACGCTCCAGCTCAGCACGTACGGCGGTGTACACGGTGGGGTCGAAGTCGGCGAGCCGACGGTCCAGCACAGACATCTCAGGCTCCTGCCGTGAGAGCCGCGTAGGCGGTGGCGTCCAGCAGATCCGGCGTACCGGTGATCCGCATCCGGAACAGCCAGCCCGCTCCGAACGGGTCCGTGTTGACCAGGCCGGGGTCGGCCACCGCAGCTTCGTTGATATCGACGACCTCGCCGTCCGCAGGAGCGAACAGGTCGCTCACGGACTTGGTCGATTCGATCTCTCCGCACGCGTCGCCAGCCTTGATCGTCGCGCCGACGGCAGGCAGGTCCAGGTAGACGACGTCGCCGAGCGCGTCTGCTGCGTGGGCGGTGACACCGACGGTCGACAGCTCTCCCTCGCTGGCAATCCACTCGTGGTCGCTGGTGTACATCAGGTCGGTGGGCAGGCTCATGATCTGTTCTCCTCGGGAGGTGGTCAGGCTCGGCGGCGGTAGAAAGGCAGCGGAACGACCTCGGCGTACTCCTGACTGCCCCGGATGTCGACGAGCACCTTGGTGCCGGGTTCGCTCCGGTCGGTCGGCAGGTATGCCATCGCCACGGGGTGGCCGAGGGTGGGCGACAGAGCGCCCGAGGTGACCTCGCCGATGCGCTCGCCGGTGTCCGGGTCGAGTACGGCGTAGCCGGTGCGCGGAGCTCGTCGACCGGTCGAGGCCAGCCCGACCAGCACGCGGGTGGGCCCCTCGTCACGACGGGCAGCCAGGGCCGCCTCGCCGACGAACCCGCCGGGCTTCCCGAACACCACGACTCGGCCCAGTCCCGCGTCGAACGGCGTGGTGCCGACGGTGAGCTCCTGGCCGTACAACGGCATACCGGCCTCGAGGCGCAGCGTGTCACGGCAGGCCAGGCCGCACGGGACCAGCCCGTGCCGCGCGCCCACCGCGCTGACGGACCGCCAGACGGCCATCGCATCCTCGGGACGGCAGTAGATCTCGAAGCCGTCCTCGCCGGTGTAGCCGGTGCGCGCGAGCAGCACCTCGCGGTCCGCCAACCGCGCCGGGTCGATCGCGTAGTACTTCAGCAACGGCACCTCGACGTCGACCAGTTCGCTGACGATCGCCGGTGACGTCGGGCCCTGGACCGCGATCAGCGCCCACTCGCCTGAGGTGTCCCGGATCGTGGTGACGTAGCCGTCGATCCGATCACGCAGCTGGGAGAGCACGACCAGCGTGTTGCCGGCGTTGGCCACGACGAGGTACCTCTCCTCGGCCAGGCGGTAGACGACGAGGTCGTCGAGCACTCCGCCGGTCTCGTGGACCAGCATGGAGTAGCGCGCGCGGCCGACGGCGATCTTCGACGGCCGTCCGACCAGGGCGTGGTCGAGAGCCCGGCCCGCCTCGGGACCGGACAGCTCGATCTCTCCCATGTGGGTGAGGTCGAAGATTCCGGCGGTGGTCCGTACGGCGTGGTGCTCGACCAGCTCGGAGGTGTAGCGGAGTGGCATGGACCAGCCGGCGAAGTCGGTGAACGACGCACCGAGCTCCATGTGGATGTCGTGCAGGGGTGTCTTCTTCGACATGATGGTTCCTCTTCGGACCATGGCGGGCCGGGTCACGACGCGAACGACTCGGGAGGCGGGCAGGAACAGACCAGGTTCCGGTCACCGTGCGCCTGGTCGATCCGGCCGACAGGCGGCCAGTACTTGTCGGACGTGACGCCCGCCGGGAACACGGCCCGTTCACGCGAGTAGGCCCGGGTCCACTCGCCGGCGATCGCGGCTGCGGTGTGCGGCGCCCGTCGCAGCGGGCTCTCCTCGACGGCCCAGACGCGCTTGTCCACCAAGTCGATCTCCGCGCGGATCGCGATCATCGCCTCGCAGAAGCGGTCCAACTCCTGCAGGCTCTCGCTCTCCGTCGGCTCGACCATCAGCGTGCCGGCGACCGGGAAGCTCATCGTCGGGGCGTGGAAGCCGTAGTCGATGAGCCGTTTGGCGATGTCGTCGACCGTCACACCCGTGGCGGCGGTGATCGGGCGTACGTCGAGGATGCACTCGTGGGCGACGAGGCCGGCCTCCCCGGCGTACAGGACGGGGAAGTGCGGCGCGAGCCGGCGGGCGACGTAGTTGGCACTCAACACGGCCGTCCGGGTCGCCTCGGTCAGCCCCTCCGCACCCATCATCCGGATGTAGGCCCACGGGATCGGCAGGATGCCGGCACTGCCGAACGGCGCTGCGCTGACCGCCCCGATCCCGTCGCGACGCCCGGTATCGGGGTGTAGCGGGTGGGTGGGCAGGTACGGCGCGAGGTGCTCGGCCACCGCGACCGGGCCGACGCCCGGCCCACCGCCGCCGTGCGGGATGCAGAACGTCTTGTGCAGGTTGAGGTGTGACACGTCGCCACCGAACTCACCGGGCTTGGCGATCCCGAGCAGCGCGTTGAGGTTGGCGCCGTCGACGTACACCTGCCCGCCGTCCTCGTGCACCAACTCGCACAGCTGGGTGATGCTCTCCTCGTAGACGCCGTGCGTCGAGGGGTACGTCACCATGATCGCGGCCAGGTCGTCGGAGTGCTTCGCGCACTTGGCCTCGAGGTCGTCGAAGTCGACCGTGCCGTCGGGCCGCGACGCCACCACGACGACGCGCATCCCGGCCATCACGGCCGAGGCGGCGTTGGTGCCATGCGCGCTGGCCGGGATCAGGCACACGTCGCGTCCGGGCTGGCCGTTGCTCCGGTGGTAGGCGCGAATCGCCAGCAGGCCTGCGAGCTCGCCCTGCGATCCGGCGTTCGGATGGATGGAGACTTTGGCGTAACCGGTGACCTCGGCCAGCCACGTCTCGAGCTGCTCGACCAGGGCCAGGTACCCAGCCGCGTCCGTGAGGGGCGCGAACGGGTGCAGGTCCGCGAACCCGGGCCAGCTGACCGGCTCCATCTCCGTGGTTGCGTTGAGCTTCATCGTGCAGGACCCGAGCGGGATCATGCCGCGGTCCAGCGCGAAGTCACGGTCGGAGAGCTTGCGCAGGTAACGCAGCATCGCGGTCTCCGACCGGTGCTGGTGGAAGACCGGGTGGGTGAGGAAGGGGGAGGTACGGCGCAGTCCCGGCGGAAGCGCCGCCGGAGCGCCGGCCGCCAGCCCGTCCAGGTCGTCGCCGGCCCAGCCGAAGGCGTCGAGCACGAGGCGGACGTGGTTTTCCGTCGTGCCCTCGGAGCAGGAGATGCCGACGTGGTCGCCGTCCACCAGCCGCAGCCGCAGGCCCTTGTCGTGCGCGGCCGCGACGACCTCCTCGGCACGGCCAGGGACCCGCACCAGCAGGGTGTCGAAGAACTCACGGTGCACCACCGTGATCCCACTCGCCCGCAGACCCGCGGCGATGAGCGTGGCGTGCCGGTGCGTCCGTCGGGCGATCTCGGTCAGACCGTCGGGGCCGTGGTAGACGGCGTACATCGACGCGGCCACGGCGAGCAGAACCTGCGCCGTGCAGATGTTGGAGGTCGCCTTGTCGCGCCGGATGTGCTGCTCGCGGGTCTGCAGGGCGAGGCGGTACGCCGGTCGGCCGGCGTCATCCACGGACATGCCCACGAGCCGGCCGGGCAGATGGCGTTCGAGCCCTGCGCGGACCGCGATGTAGCCGGCGTGCGGCCCGCCGTAGAACAGGGGGACACCGAAGCGCTGGGACGAGCCCACGACGATGTCGGCGCCGTACTCACCCGGTGGCACCAGCAGGGTGAGCGCCAGCAGGTCGGCGGTCACGGTGACCAGCGCCCCGCGAGCCCGCGCCGCAGCAGTCACCTCGCGCAGGTCGCGGACCGCGCCCGAGCAGCCGGGGTAGGACAGCACCACCCCGAAGAAGTCGCCCTCCGGCAGCGGCTTGGCGACGTCGATCTCGCCGACCTCGATGCCGACCGCCGCTGCACGCGTGCGCAGGACGTCGAGGGTCTGCGGCAGAGTGTCACGGTCGACCAGGACGCGGGGGTGGCTCTTGCCTGCGACGCGGCGCATGACCGTGACGGCCTCGGCGACCGCCGTACCCTCGTCGAGCAACGACGCGTTGGCAGTCGGCAGCCCGGTGAGGTCGCCGACCATGGTCTGGAAGTTGATCAGCGCCTCGAGCCGGCCCTGGCTGATCTCTGGCTGGTACGGCGTGTAGGCGGTGTACCACGACGGGTCCTCCAGCACGTTGCGCCGGATCACCGCGGGCGTGGTGGTCGCGTGGTAGCCAAGGCCGATCATCGGGACAGCCACGGTGTTCCTGCTCGCGAGCTCCTGCAGCTCGGCGCGCGCCTCGGACTCAGTGGCGGCGGGCAGGTTCAGGTCGGAGGTGCTCCGGATGCCGCTCGGAACGGCGGCGTCGATGAGGCCGGCCAGAGTCGGATAGCCGACTTCGGCCAGCATCTTGGCGCGGTCGGCGTCGCTGACGCCGATGTGACGGGTGGCGAACGCGCCGGACGCGGAGGATGCGGGTGAGGTCATGGCGGGAGGCTCCCTGTTGAAGGCACCGCGGACGCGGCACCGTGGACGGGTGACCTCCCCGCTCTGTCATCGGTACCTGAGAGCTTCACCACCGGGTCCGGCGGTTTGCACCGTGGGCGCAGGACGTGGCGTCCTGACTTTCCAGAGGAGCCTCGCCGAAGCGGTAGTTGGGCCTGAGAGATTCCGGGGAGGGGTTGCTCCTTCGGCGCCTCGCCAAGGGTGGGCGAGGACTCTCCCGCTTCGGTTCGAACAGCGCGATGTCGAGTTGTCGAGCCTGGCCAAGTGGTCAGGTGGTGCTGCCGTCAAGGCGGGGCAGCACCCTGACGGCACCTGGTGACTGCTGGGTCACGCCCGCAATCAGGCGTGGTCCTCGGACGCGAGCACAAGGATGGCGACGTGGTTCTTCGTCATGAGCGTGACCAGGTCGAACACCACGGTGGCTGCAGCGACACGGGTGATCTCGGCGTGGTCATAGATCGGAGCGGCTAGGTGTTCCGGGCTTCGAAAGACCATGCTCGAAGGCACCGAACGTCGACGGGGATACAACAAACCATGGGGGCTTCCTCGAGTGTCGAGCACAGGCAGAAGCCTGTGCGGCCGAGTGAGCCTCCCCCTCTGTCATGTGGCCTGAGAGCTTCGCCGCGGAGATCCGCGGCTTGCACCGTGGGCGAGGCGCGTGAACGCCTGCTTTCCAGAGTCCGCCTCCGCTGCGCGGTAACGAGGCCTGAGAGTTTCCGGGGAGGATTTGCTCCTTCGGCGCCACGCCGTTGCAAAACGTGGACTCTCCCGCGCAGAATCGTCAGCAGAGTATTCGGTTGTCCGGTCCTTCGGGCGACAACTTACGGGCACCGCAATGCGGCCGTCAAGTGCCCGCGGCTTCGGGCTCACCGGTGGTAGTGCCCGTAAGGGCGTAGCCCTTGAGCTGCCGACTGTAAACGCCGGCTTCAGGGAGTAGGCACTCTCTTACCCGGCAGCAATGGGCAGTGGTTCGCCCGTTCTTGGCCACCGACACATCGTCGATCACCCCGGACGTCGGCGTGATCAACGCAAGCATCCGTTCGGCGACCCGCCGCTGCACCGGCATGGGATCCCACGTGGACTGGTTCACGAACAGCTGCAGGTTCTGCTCGTTGCCGTCCGGCAGCCGCGAGGCCATCGCCCGGATGGACTTGCGGCGACCGTCCAGCATCAGTCCCCGCAGATAGCAGTCGCCCCTTGGCGAGTCATTGAGCTTTTCAGGGCGGGGTTGCGTCCTGGGAAGTGGTGTACGGGCTCCCACCTGATCCGGGCGTTTGGCCCGGCGTCGGAGTGAGTGTCCGGATATGAGAACGGCCACCGGCTGATCTTTCAAGACGACCAAGTCTTTGAAGGAGATCAGCACGATGACCGCACCCGACGGTCTGCCCCTGCACGCCCTCGCGGAAGACAACCTCGCCCCGGCGAGTCCGGACCTGCTGCGCGCGATGGTCAAGACATTCGCCGATGCGCTCATGTCGGCGGAGGCCGACGCTCTCTGCAACGCCGAATACGGGCAGGTCAGCGACGAGAGGGTCAACCACCGCAACGGCTATCGTCCCCGCGAGTGGGAAACCCGCGCCGGCACCGACGAGCTCGCCGTTCCCAAGCTGAGGCAGGGCAGTTACTTCCCGCACTGGCTCCTCGAGCGTCGCCGCCGGGCCGAGCAGGCCCTGATCTCAGTGGTCGCCACCGCCTACCTGCTCGGCGTCTCCACTCGCCGGGTCGAGAAGCTCGCCGAGTCCCTCGGGGTGACCCAGCTGTCGAAGTCCCAGGTCAGTGCGATGGCCAAGCACCTGGACGAGCAGGTGGCAGCCTTCCGCAACCGGCCCCTGGACGCCGGCCCGTACTCGTTCGTCTCGGTCGACGCGCTCACGCAGAAGGTCCGCGAGGGCGGCCGGATCATCAACGTCCACGCGCTGATCGCGGTCGGCGTCAACGCCGACGGCCATCGCGAGATCCTCGGCCTGGACGTCGCCACCGCCAAGGACGGCGCGGGCTGGCTGGCCTTCCTTCGTTCGCTGATCGCCCGCGGCCTGCCCGGCGTCCAGCTCGTCATCTCCGACGCCCATGCCGGCCTGGTCGACGCGATCGGGGCGATCCTGCCCGGCGCGTCGTGGCAGCGATGCCGCACCCACTACGCCCGCAATCTGCTCAGCCAGGTCCCGAAGTCGGCCCAGCCCTGGGTGACCACGCTGCTGCGGACCGTCTTCGAACAGCCCGACACCGACGCGGTCCACGCACAGATGCGGCGCGTCCTGGACGCCCTGGAGGCCAAGTTCCCCAAGGCCGCCGCCCACTTGGACGCAGCTCAGCACGACCTGCTGGCCTTCACGGCCTTCCCGCGGGAGATCTGGCGGCAGAGCTGGTCGAACAACCCGCAGAAACGGCTGAACAAGGAGATCCGCCGCCGCACCGACGTGGTCGGTATCTTCCCCGACCGCACCGCCGTCATCCGGCTCGTCGGCGCGGTCCTGGCCGAGCAGAACGACGAGTGGACCGAGGCCCGCCGCTACATGGGCCGCGAACTTCTTGCCCGCTGCCGAGAGATCACCGCGACCGTCCGGGACCTGGAAGAGGAGCGTTACGAGCGGACGAACCACGCCCATCTCTCCCGCCGTCGGCCGGAGTTCATGCCCACCCACCCCGAAGCAACCGATATAGATCGTCTGACATGCGTTCGGGGCCGTCCTTGGGTTCTGCTGCGCTTTCCGCGGTACCGCTCCTACGATCCGTCACCAGGCCGGTACGCCGGGAGAGCGTGGGAGGGCGTGGGGATGCGGGAGCTGGAGCGGATCACGGCTCGCCGGAGCGAACTGGACACGCTCGCTGAGGAGTTGGTCAAGCAGCTGCAGGAGGTCCAGGCCGAGCGGGAGGAGCTGGTGATCGCCGAGCGGGTCCTGAATCGGCTGGCCGTGCAGGACAGGGCCGCGGCCGGCGGCCGCCGCGACCGTCGCCCCAGCTCCCGCCCGGGTGGCGGGGCGGGCGGTACTGCTGATCCCGCACCGCAGCGAGACCCCCGACGAGGCCGCCCTGCCCGCTGACTACCGCAGGATCCTGGCGATCGTGCGGGCCGCCGACAGCCCGGTCCAGGTCAGGGCTGTCGGCGAGGAGCTGGGCCTTCAGGTGGCGGTGCGCGGCAAGCTGGAACCGCTGCGCGCGAAGATGACCAAACTCGCCGACCGCGGCTGGCTGCACAAGCGACCCGACGGGCGGTTCACCGCACGCCCGTAGCCGCACCGCAGGCGAGTATCGGCAGGGCGTAACCGGCGGGCCCCCGGCGGCAGTTGAGTTTGGTGTGAAGAAAAACAACGGTCTCGCCGAGGGCCCTGACGGCCTTGTCTACACCGCCCGCCTGCCGCTGTCGAGTGCCACCCTGAACTATCTCGCCGGCCTGATACGCGGCCATCTGTAGAAGATCGGCTCGCGGTGGCGTGCCCTGCCCACGGGGAAGATCGCCGCCATCGTGCTGGCGGTGCTGCGCTGTGACCAGCGGCCGGGCGACCTGGCCGGCGGCAACGGGATACACCGCACCACCGTGACACGGTGGGTCAGGGAAGTCGTCGGCCTGCTGGCCGCCCGCGCCCCGCGCCTGGAGAGGGCCCTGAAGAAGATCGCCCGGAAGGGTGGCGGGGTGGTCCTGCTGGACGGCACGCTGATCCGCACCCGGCGGCGCACTGGCACGGAAACTTCACGATGCACAGTGCTCAATGCAGACGTGCACTATCGCATGTGTAGACCCTGTATCGCTTGGCCAGCCGCATACGAGCGGCAAACCTCCGTAGGAGCCATCTGGGAGCCGGCCCGACTCCGCCTCCTGCCATGCGGGCAGGCCCCCGGAGACCGCCACCAAGAACGTCAGCTCTTGATCGCCCATACCGAAGGGGGCACGCGCGCATGTCCAAAAGGTGTCGAGCTTGAACTGTCGGAGCTGAGGGCGGTACGCGCCACCGGAAGCCACAGGACGGGCCCTTGCCTCGCTGGCCCTTCTCGCCCATTCGAGGTACGACAGAACGCCACATAACACCCGCAACGCGCTCCACGCGCCACACGCACGGGAGTCTCACCGCACGGGATCCGTTTCGCCTTCGCCGGACGCTGTTCCACCGAGGACCTCCAAGATCCCGAGGCCTCCAGAAACTGGCAGCTCACCCGTGCCCGAGCGCTGATCGAGCCCGCCGGAGGCCAGATCGTCGCCGAGTACTTCGACGTCGGCCACAGCCGCTCCCTGCCCTGGCAACGCCGCCCACGCGCCAACGAACTCCTCCAAGCGCTCCGGAACCCAAACCGCGGGTTCGACGCTGTCGTGATCGGGAGCCGCAGCGCACCTTCTACGGCAACCAGTTCGGCAACACCTTCCCCGTCTTCGTCCACTTCCGCATCCCGCTGTGGGTCCCGGAGGTCGGCGGCCTGATCGACCCCGACAACGAGGCCCACGACGTCGTCATGTCCGTCTTCGGCGGCATGAGCAAGGGCGAACGCAACCGCATCAAGATCCGGGTCCGGACCGCGATGAGCTCACAAGCCCAACTTCAGGGCCGCTACCTCGGCGGGCGACCGCCGTACGGCTACCGGATCGCCGACGCCGGTACCCACCCCAACCCCGCCAAAGCAGCAGCCGGACAGCGACTGCACAAACTCGAACCCGACCCCGCCACCGCACGCGTCGTGCTGCGCATCTTCACCATGTACGTCGACGGCATGAGCGACGAGGCCATCGCCCTCCGCCTCAACCACGACGGCATCCCCTGCCCCTCCGCCCACGACGCCGCCCGCAACCCCCACCGAACGAAGAAGGCATGGCAGGCCGGTGCGGTCAGGGCGATCCTCCACAATCCCCGCTACACCGGCCACGAGGTCTGGAACAAGCAGCGCAAGGAAGAACGCCTCCTCGACATCGACGACGTCACCCTCGGCCACCGCACCACCATGACCCACAACCCCAGCGACGAGTGGATCTGGTCCAACGAAACCCGCACACGAGCCGCTCATCACCAAGGAACTCATTCGAGGCCGCCCAGCGGGCCCGCAGGCAGCGCGCCCGCGTCTACCAGCGGCAGGAACGCCCCAACCGGCGAAGCAGCCGGCGGGCCTACGTCCTGCGAGGACGGGTGAGGTGCACTCTGTGCGGACGGAAGATGCAGCCCTCTGCGATCCGCGACCGCGTCTACTACCGATGCGAGTACAAGGAACAGGAAGCAGCCCTCTACCCCGGGCTCGATCATCCGCGCACCATCAACCTGCGCGAAGACATCGTCTGCCGGGCACTGGATGCCTGGATCGCCCGGGCCTTCGCCCTGGACCGGCTCACCGCCACCATCACCGCACTCAGCCAGGCCGGCATCGCGGCAAGGGCCGCACAGCCACAAACCCCCGAGCAGGCCCAAGCCCGCCAGGCGATCAAGGAATGCGAGCGGCGCCTCGCCCGCTACCAGGCCGCCCTCGACTCCGGAGCCGACCCAGCCGTCGTCACCCAGTGGATCAACGACGCGCAACATGACAGGGAAGCGGCACAGAAGAAGCTCGACGCCCTACCCACCGTCACCCGGAAGTAGGAACCACCCCTCACCGCAGATCAGATCCGGGAGATCACTGACAGACTCGGAGACATCGCACGACGTATCCAAGCCGCCGACGCCGAGAAGAAGGAGCCCCTCTACGAGGCCCTGGGCATCACGATCGCGTACGACAACACAACGAGGACCGCGACCGTTAGGTCGAGGCCCTCGATTCCGTATCGCCATAAGGAGTGTCCGAGGGGGGACTTGAACCCCCACGCCCGATAAAGGGCACTAGCACCTCAAGCTAGCGCGTCTGCCATTCCGCCACCCGGACGAGGTGTACGCCGCCAGGTCAGGGCTCTGCCCCGCGGCGACGTGGACAACCATACCAAGGTTTCGCAGTGCCTTTCACCTGCGTTTCCTTCGCTGCGGCGGTGGTCCGGGACCGGGCCGCCGGCTGCCTCTAGGGTCGCACCATGAGTGACTGGACGATTACCCAGGGTCCGCTGCCGAGGCGGCGGTGGCGGGCGCTGTCGCCGCTCCGGGAGCATCTGCGGGACTCGTTCTGGTTCGCGCCCATGGTGGCCATGGTGCTGGTGATCGTGGTGTGGCTGGGCGCCGAGGAGCTGGACGTGGCGATCGTCCGGTCGCTGCAGGAGGAGCAGGACTACGACACGCTCGCCGAGCTGTTGCGTTTCGCGGACGACGCGCGGTCCGTGGTGAACGCCGTGAGCTCGGCGATGATGACCTTCATCGGTGTGGTGTTCAGCATCTCGCTGGTGGCCGTGCAGATGGCGAGCGGGCAGTTCACGCCCCGGGTGGTACGGATCTTCGTCCGCAGCAAGATCACCAAGGCGACGTTCGCCGTGTTCCTGGCGACCTTCGTGCTGACCCTGCTCGTCCTGACCACGTACGACAGCGCCACCGACCCTCAGGTGGTCACCTCCGTGCCGCTGGTGCAGTCGGTGCTCACGCTGATCATGGTCGGGCTGAGCCTGCTGCTGTTCGTGATGTACGTGAACACGACGCTGCGGATGATGCGGGTGAGCCATGTGATCGCCCGGATCGCGGCGGAGTCGTTCCGGGTGGCCGCGCTCACGCCGGTGCCGAGCAGGAATGAGCAGCCGCCCGAGCTGGGGCCGGTGACGGCGTGGGTGGCGCACGAGGGGGGCGCGGGTGTGCTGCGGGATGTGCATGTGGCGCGGCTGGTGCGGGTGGCGCGGGCGCACGGGGTGGTGCTGCGGCTGATCCCGCGGATCGGGGACTTCGTGGTGCCGGGCACGCCCGTGCTGGCGGTGCACGGCGGCAAGGCTCCGCGGCGCGGGGCGCTGCGGCGTGCCCTGGGGGTTGGCGTCGAGCGGACGTTCCATCTGGATCTGGCGTTCGGGCTGCGGCAGTTGGCGGACATCGCGCTGCGGGCCCTGTCCGCCGCGATCAACGATCCGACGACGGCCGTGCAGGCACTGGACCGGATCGTGCAGCTGCTGGCCGCGCTGTCGCGGCGGCCGCTGGACACCGTGGTGCACCGCGACCGGGGCGGTGCGGTGCGGCTGGTGCAGCCGGTGCCGGGGTGGCACGAGCTGGTGGATCTGGGGCTGACGGAGGTGCGGGTGTGCGGGGCGGGGGTGCCGCAGGTGACCCGGCGGTTGATGGCCGGCCTGGAGGATCTGCTGCTGCTCGCCCCGGAGGAGCGGCGGGAGCCGTTGCTGCGCCACCGTGAGCTGCTGCGGCAGGCGGTGGAGCGGGCGGCTGGGACGGCGGACGAGCGGGACTTCGCGCTCCGGCCGGACCGGCAGGGCATCGGCTGAGCCGGGGACGCCGGCGACGGGGACTTCGGTGGATCGGCTGAGGGGCCTGCGTTGCCCTGCGGTCCGTTCCGGGCGGGCAGGCGGGTCCTTGGGCGCAGACGGGTTCTTGGGGGCAGACAGCTTCTTGGGCGCAGACGGGCGGCCCCGTCCGCCGGGAGCGGAGACCGGTGGACGGAGCCGCCTGCCGCGTTGAACGGTCGGCGCCGTGACGTCGGTCGGGCCGGTGGCCGTCGGGCGTCACGGCGGCGGTGGAGGGTCAGCAGCGGCGCTTGCGCAGGGCGGCCATGTTGTCGTAGCCGATCTTCGCGAAGCGCAGCGACTGGCCGGCGTCGGTGGAGCTGGGCGCGTTGTCCTGCTCCACCATCGGGTTGTGGTAGTTCCGTTCACCCACACGGCTGAAGAAGGTGCGGTAGTCGATGTCGCCGGTGCCGAACGGGGCCATGTCGTAGCCCATGCCGCTGGTCTCGTTGTGCGTGCCGTCCTTGGCGTGGAACAGCGGGTAGCGCTTGTTGTGGCGGGCGACGAGCCCGGCCGGGTCGAAGACCTTCTTCCGTCGGGTGCCGTCGTGGGCGGTGTAGGTGTGGAACTTGTACTGGGCCACGTGCGCCCAGAAGATGTCCATCTCCAGCCAGACGAGCTTGGGGTCGGTGACCTTCAGGAAGTACTCCAGCTTGCGGATGCCGGAGCTGCGGGTGGGTCGGCCCTGGTCGTCCAGCGGGCCGCCGTCCAGCAGGAAGCCGTAGGCGGCGTCGTGGTTGTGGGTGTACAGCTTGATGCCCTCGCGGCGGGCGATCTCGCCGAGGGTGTTCCACTTCTCGGCGGCGATGTCCCAGTCGGCCCGGTAGGAGCTGCCGGTGGGGTCGCCGCCGGTGCCCATGTGGGGCATGCCGAGGATGTTGGCGATCTCCAGGTGCTGTTTGAAGGTGTCCAGGTCGCTCTTGGTCAGCGGCCAGGACGGCGGGATGAACCCGTGGTTGCCCTGGGCGCGCAGGCCGCAGTCCTCGAGCCAGCCGCGCAGCAGCCGGGCGCCCTTGACGGTGCCCAGGTCGGCGCCGCCGGGGGCGTTGGGGTGCTGACCGTAGCCGGCGAACTCGACCTGGCGGTAGCCGTAGCGGGAGAGTTCCTTGAAGACCTCGCGGAAGCCGGAGGGCAGGTCGGTGGAGAGCGGGTCGCGGCCGGTGGCGTCCCGGACGGTGTAGAGGATGATGCCGCGCTTGTGGGCGGGGACCAGCACCTGGCCGCCCTGGCCGTGGCCCTTGCCGTGGCCGTGTCCTCGCGCGGCGTCCTGGGCGGCGAAGGCCGGGGAGGCGCCGAAGACGGGGGCGGCGACGGCCGCGCCGGCGGCGGCGGTGCAGGTGGACAGGAAGCGGCGGCGGCCGATGCCGAGCCGGCGTCTGAGGGCCTCGTCGGGGCCGGCGGCCGCGGCCGCGTCGGTGAGTGGGCTGTCGTCCTGCGACGGGTGGGAGAAGTGACTCACGGGTGCCTGCCTTCTTCGTCGTGGCCGCCGCCGGTGGCACCGGCGGCGGGCCGTTGTCAGTGCCGTGTGTTTCACTCTCAGTAGTCGGGTCTCGCCGGCGGTGCGTCGGCGAGTCCGGCGAGCCTGAGCAGCAGTGACTTGACATCGGTGGCCGCTACGCGGTCTCCGACAGCGCGGGGGGTGGAGCAGATGAGGAGCGGACCGTCGTCGTCGCTCGCAGGGAGGCGGCCGTGGCTGCCGCGAATAGGTGAGGGGTCCAGGGGCACGACCGCCATGCGGTAGCGCATGCCGAGCTTCTTGCGCGCCAGTGCGGTGGCCGCCTTGACCTTCACATAGGGGTCCTGGGGATCCATGAACAGCTCGACCGGGTCGTAGCCGGGTTTGCGGTGGATCTCGACGAGCTGCGCGAAGTCGGGCGCGCGGGCGTCGTCGAGCCAGTAGTAGTACGTGAACCAGGCGTCGGGTTCGGCGACGGCGACGAGTTCACCGGCGCGCGGGTGGTCGAGGTGGTGGGCCTTCTTGCCCTCGTCGTCGAGGAGCTGGTCGATGCCGGGCAGGCCCTCGAGGGCTTCCCTGGTGGCGTCCAGGTCCTCGGGCCGGCGCACATAGACGTGGGCGATCTGGTGGTCGGCGACGGCGAAGGCGCGGGAGGCCATCGGGTCGAGGTACTCCATGCCGTCCTGGGTGTGCACTTCCAGCAGGCCGGCGCGGCGCAGGGCGCGGTTGATGTCCACGGGCCGGCTGACGCGGGTGATGCCGTACTCGGACAGCGCGACGACGGTGCGTCCCTCGGCGCGGGCGTCGTCCAGGAGCGGGGCGAGGGCGGTGTCCAGGTCGGTGGCGGCCTGGAGGGAGCGCGGGTCGTCGGGGCCGTAGCGCTGCAGGTCGTAGTCGAGGTGCGGGAGGTAGCAGAGGGTGAGATCGGGGGTGCGGGTGCGGTTGATGTGCCGGGTGGCGTCGATGATCCACTGGCTGGACACCAGGTCGGCGCCGGGTCCCCAGAAGTGGAAGAGAGGGAAGGTGCCGAATTTCTCGGTGAGTTCGTCGTGCAGGGCCGGCGGGCGGGTGTAGCAGTCGGGTTCCTTGCGGCCGTCGGCGTAGTAGACCGGGCGGGGGGTGACGGTGATGTCGGTGTCGGCGCCCATGGCGTACCACCAGCAGATGTTGGCGACGGTGTAGCCGGGGTGGGCGCGGCGGGCGGCGTCCCAGAGCTTGTCGCCGGAGACGAGTCCGTTGTACTGCCGCCACAGCAGGACGTCGCCGAGTTCGCGGAAGTACCAGCCGTTGCCGACGATGCCGTGCTCGGAGGGCATCGTGCCGGTGAGGAAGGTGGACTGGGCGGCGCAGGTGACGGCGGGCAGGACGGTGCCGAGCGGGGCGCGGGAGCCCTTCTGGCCGAGTGCCTTGAGGTTCGGCATGTGGTCGAGCAGGCGGGGGGTGAGGCCCACGACGTCGAGGACGAGCAGCGGGGTGGGGCCGGTGGTGCGGCCGTCGGCGCCGGTGGTGTGCGCTCCGGTGGTCATGGCAGCTCCTTCAGGCCGAGGTCGGTCAGCAGGTCGCGGGCCAGGGTGAGCTCGGCGGCGATGCCGTCGGTGAGCTGGGTGCGGGAACGGGGCCGCAGCTCGGGCGGGAGGGCCTGCCAGGTGTAGGTCTCGACCTCCAGGTGGCGGGTGAGCGGGTGCGGGCCGCCGACGAGCCGGGTGAGCGTGTCCTTCAGGACGTCGAGTGTGGAGGTGAGGGGCGCGGCGGGGGCCGCGTGCAGCGGGACGTGGAAGTGGGCGCGCCAGGGTGCCGCGCCGGGGAGCGTCTCGCCGGTGAGGGCCTCGTCGAGGTCGTCGGTGCCGCGCAGTCCGGTGGCGGTGAGGGTGCGGGTCTGGTGCAGGAAGCGGGGTTCGGCGAAGGCGGCGAGGCTGTCTCGGACCTCGGGCTTGTGGGGGTGTTCGGCGTGCAGGGCGGCGGAGAGCTGGGACTTGACGACGGGGACGCGGGCCTCGGTGAGGGCGTCCAGGGCGGTGTGCGGGTCTTCGAAGGAGGTGGCGAGGTGACAGGTGTCGACGCAGATGCCGATGCGGTGGTGGCCGATGCCGGTGAGCGGGGCGATGGCGTCCCGGGTGGTCTCGACGACGCAGCCCGGCTCGGGCTCCAGCGCGATGCGGATGGAGCGGCCGGTGAGTTCCTGGAGGGCGTCGAGGCGTTCGGCGAGGGTGAGCAGCGCTGCGCGGGCCTTGTCGGCGCGGGCGTCGTCGTAGGCGGTACGCCAGGCCAGCGGCAGGGTGGAGATGCTGCCGTCGGTGACGTCGTCGGGCAGCAGGCCGGCGAGGACGCGGGCGAGGGAGGTGGTGTGCTCGAGCCGCTCGGGGTCGGCCCAGTCGGGTTTGTAGACGCGGTACTTGACCTCTTCGGCGCCGAAGCCCTCGTAGGGGAAGCCGTTGAGGGTGACGACCTCCAGGCCCCGCCGGTCGAGTTCGGTGCGCAGGCCGCGCAGTGCGGAGGGGTCGGCGACCAGGGCGTGGGCGGCGTCGCGGGCGAGCCACAGGCCGATGCCGAGGCGGTCGCGGCCGAGGCGGCGGCGGACCGGCTCGCAGTGGTCGCGGAGCTGGGCGAGGACGCCGTCGAGGGTCTCGGCCGGGTGGACGTTGGTGCAGTAGGCGAGGTGGACGGTGGTGCCGTCGGGGTGCCGGAAGCGCATGGGTCACTCCCCGCCGCGCAGGATGGAGTTGCCCTCGTGGGTGGCGCCGGTGCCGGTGACCTCGAGGTCGAGGCGGCCGCTGAGCCCGTAGAAGGCGACGGGGTTGCGCCACATCACCTGGTCGACGTCGTCCTCGGTGAAGCCCTCGGCGAGCATCAGGTCGGCGACCTTTCGGGTCTTCAGGGGGTCGCTCCTGCCCCAGTCGGCGGCGGAGTTGACCAGGACGCGTTCGGTTCCGTAGGTGCGCAGGATGGCGGCCATCCGCTTCTCGTCCATCTTGGTGTCGGGATAGACGGAGAAGCCGAGCCAGCAGCCGCTGTCCCTGGCCTCCTTGACGGTGGTCTCGTTGAGGTGGTCGACCAGCACCCGGTCCATGGGCAGGGCGGACTCGCGGACCACGTCGAGGGTGCGGCGCAGTCCGGCGAGCTTGTCGCGGTGCGGGGTGTGCACCAGGGCGGGCAGGCCGTGGTCGGCGGCGAGCTGCAGCTGGGCGGCAAGGGCGGTGTCCTCGGCGGGGGTCATGGAGTCGTAGCCGATCTCGCCGACGGCGACCACCTTGTCCTTGACGAGATACCGGGGCAGTTCGTCGAGGACGGGGGTGCAGCGGGGGTCGTTGGCCTCCTTGGGGTTGAGGGCGAGGGTGCAGTGGTGGGCGATGCCGTACTGGGCGGCACGGAAGGGTTCCCAGCCGAGGAGGGAGTCGAAGTAGTCGAGGAAGGAGGCCGGGGAGGTGCGGGGCTGGCCGAGCCAGAAGGAGGGTTCGACGACGGCGCGGACGCCGGCGGCGTACATGGCCTCGTAGTCGTCGGTGGTGCGCGAGGTCATGTGGATGTGGGGGTCGAAGATGCGCATCAGGACTCCTTGCCGTGGGGGGTGTCCGCCTCCCGGTCCGGGACGGCGGCGGACTCGGTCAGGGCCAGCACACGGTGCAGATCGTCCGGGACGGGGCGGCCCGCCGCGGTGCGCTCCGCGGCGTAGTCGCGGAGCATGCGGGCGAGTTCGGCGTCCCCGCTCGCGCGCCGCTCCAGGTCGGCCACGTGGTCCACCGGCACGCCGGTGAACAGGCACTTGAGCACCGCGTGCCGCCAGGCGTGGGCGTCCAGGTGCCGGGCGGCGTACGGGCCGAGGGCGGCGGCGAGGAGCCGGGTGTCGTTGGTGCGCAGGGCGTCCTCGACGAGCGGGAGGGCGTCGGGGCCGGTCACCAGATGCGGCAGGGCGTGCAGTACGGCGCGGCGTTCGTCGGCGGTGCCCTGGAAGTAGACCCGGGTCAGCGCGTCGGTGCCGGCGCGGGCGGCGTGCAGGATGAGGACGCGGACGGCGTCGGCGTTCGCCGGGCCGCAGCGCCGGCCGGCCTCCGCGAGGCGCAGCTCCCACACCGAGATGGGGCCATGTCTGCCGGGGTGGGCGGCGGCCTCCGCGAGCGCCTGCTCGAACCAGCTCCGGGCGGTTTCGCCGAGGCGGGTGGCGAGCTGGTCGCGCAGTTCGGCGGGCGGGGTATGGGCCGGGTGGGGCAGGGGTGCCTCGGTGCCCGGGGTGTTCCCCTCGCGGGCTGGGCCGCCGCCGGTGTCGCCCTTGCCGCCGGCCCGGTTGCCGTTCGCGCTGGTGTCGGCGGGGCTCGCGGGTGTGGTGCCGTCGGCCGCGGGAGTGTCCGGGGTGTCCGGGGTGTTCGGGGTCCCGTGGTCGCCGGTGGTGCCTGCCTCCGGGGTCGCGGGGGTGCCGTGCGGGTGGTTCATGAGGTGGTGCTCCCTTCGGGGGTGGCGGAGGGATCGCCGTGGGACGGGGCGGCCGGCGCGGTCGAGGCCGTGGCCTGGGCGGCGGCGCGCCGCAGGAACGGGAGGGAGTGAGCGGCGTGCTGGGGGCCCGCGTGGGAGTGGCGGGGCAGCTCCACGACCGTCAGTCCCCGGTAGCCGGTGTCGGCGAGGGCGGCGAGCACGGGCGGGAAGTCGATCTCGCCGTCGCCGAAGGGCAGATGCTCGTGGACACCGCGGCGCATGTCCTCGATCTGGACGTGCCGCAGCCAGGGTGCGGCCTCGCGGACGCAGTCCGCGGGCGGCAGGGGTTCGAGGCACTGGCAGTGCCCGATGTCCAGGGTCAGGCCGAGCGGCTCGGGGTCGCCGAGCAGACGGCGCAGATGGTGGAAGTCGGCGAGGGTGGCGAGGAGATGACCGGGTTCGGGTTCGACGGCGAGCGGGACGCCGGCCGTGCCGGCGGCGTCGAGCACGGGGGCGAGGGCGTCGGTGAGGCGTTTCCAGGCGGTGTCCTCGTCCGTGCCCTCGGGGAGCACCCCGCTGAAGCAGTGCACGGCGTGCGCGCCGAGGTCGGCGGCGACCTGGACGGCCCGGAGCAGCAGATCGGTGCGGCGGGCACGGTCGTCGGGATCCGGGTCGAGCAGCGAAGGCCCGTGCTTGCGGCGCGGGTCGAGGACGTACCGAGCGCCGGTCTCGACGGTGACGCCCAGCCCCAGCTCCTGGAGGCGGTGCGCGACGCGCCGGGTGCGGTCCGCCAAGTCCGGGGCCAGCGGGTCCAGGTGCATGTGGTCGAGGGTGAGGCCCACGCCGTCGTAGCCGAGGTCGGCGAGGAGGGCGAGGGCGTCGTCGAGCCGGAGGTCGGCGAGGCCGTTGGTGCCGTAGCCCCAGCGCCAAGGGGTGTGGTCGGTCTGTGGGCTCATGTCACGCTCACCTTCCGGGCGAAGCGCCGCGCGAGAGGGGCCAGTGCGGCGGTGGCCAGGGCGGAGCCGGGGGCGCCGGCGCGGGCGGCGAGGGCGGCCTGCAGCGGGATCATCGCCCGGATCCCTGCCCCGACCGCCCGCTGGGTCAGGGGCGGCGACGGGTTGAGGGCGGCATGGAACAACGGGCGGGCCGCGGTCGCCGCGTACACGATGGGTCCCGGCAGGCCGAGGGGGGCTGCTCCGCCTCGGCCTGCCGGGGGCTTGAGAAGCCGGGTGGTCAGAGTCGCGGTGGCCGCGAGAGCGGCGGCGGGGGCGAGCGGCGTACCGCCGGTCGTCTCGTTGCGGGAGACGAAGGTGACCGCGGTGGTGTGGGCGGCCATGGCGAGAGCCGCGGGGAGAGCGGCGCGGAGGCTCACGGGACGGGCGGGGCGGGTAGGACCTGCGGCCACTGCTCCCCCCGACGGCAGCCCTGAGGCCACGGTGCCGCCGAGCCGCGCCCGGCGTGCGGACCGGCTGCCCCCCGGCCGGGCGGTCCCTGCCGTCACGGCGGCGAGGGTGCCCGCCCCGGCCGACACCGCGGTGGCCGCCCTGCCCAGGCGCCCCGACTGCTCGGCCCCGGCGTCTGCCGCTCCGGGCAGCAGGCGGACGCCGGATGCGCCTCCCGACACGCGTCCGGCCACCGCCGCGAGTGCGCTGCGAGCCGAGCGCGAGAACCGTGCGCGACCGCCGGTCGTGGCAGGCGGAACGAGGGCGCCGCGTGCTGCAACCAGCCCACGACGGACCGCCGACACGAGTGCGCCCCGAGGCGAGCGTGGAGGTCGTACGCGGCCACTGCGGGAGACCGCTGCCTCAACGATGCGCGCGGCAACGGACGCCCGGTCCGCCGTGGCCGCCCTGCCCAGGCGCCCCGACTGCTCGGCCCCGGCGCGTGCCGCGGCCGGCACAACGCCGGCGCCGCGGGCGCCTCCCAGCGCACGCCCGACCGTCGCCGTGAGGGCGCCCGGAGCCGACCGCGATGGCAGCGTGCGTCCAGCCCTCGGCCCCGCTCCCCCAGCCGTGCGCGGGGCGATTGACGCCGGGCCTGCCGGAGCCGCCGGTGATGCCGTGATCGGGGCGCGCGACGCCCCAGCACCGGGCCGGTGCCCCGCCGCTTCCCCGCTCGCGGATGCCGCCCTGTGCCCACCAGCCGTTGCCGCTGCTCCCAGGAGTACGTCGAGGGCGCGGGCCGTGCCCATGGCTGCGGGGCCTGCGGGGGTGTGTTTGAGGTGCAGGTCGTAGGCCCAGACGGTCGTGGCCAGGGCTGCTGCCAGGGCGCCCGGGGTGCGGCCGGCGCGGTGGGCGAGGGCCACCCCGGCGGCGGTGAAGGCCGTTGCCGCGGTCAGGGCGGCGGCGGGGCGGATGCGGCCGGACGGGATGGGGCGGTGGGGGCGGTCCACCGCGTCCTCCGCGCGGTCCGCCCAGTCGTTGAGGGCCATGCCGGCCTCGTACAGGCACAGGGAGGAGCCGATGGCGAGCAGCGTGCCGCGCCCGGGGCGCACGCCGATGGCGGCGGCGCCCGCGAGGGCGTCCCCGGGGACGGAGAACAGGGCGGGCAGGCGCAGCAGTTCGGCCCAGGCGCGCAGCGCGGAGGTGCCGCCAGTGCTCATATGCCGCTCCGCAGCCGGGCCGCGAAGTCCAGCAGCGCGGCGTACTGCTCGCCGAGTGCCGAGGCGGCGCCCGCGTCCGGGTCCTTGAAGTAGAAGCCCAGCTCCGGACGGGGACCGGTCAGGCCGGCTTCCCGGGCGCGCAGCATCAGGCGGGCCAGGTCCAGGACGAGGGGTGCGGCGAGCGCGGAGTCGCACCCCTGCCAGGTGGTCTGCAGGACCATCCGGGCGCCGAGGAAGCCGTCGAAGGCGATGTGGTCCCAGGCGGTCTTCCAGTCGCCGAGCGCGGGCACGTCGTCGATGTGGACCTCGCCCTGCGGGGCGGCGCCGAGGGTGTCGGCGAGGACGCGTTCCTTGCCGGAGTTCTTCGCCGCCGCGGCGGCCGGGTCGGCGAGGGCCGCGCCGTCTCCGCCGCCCAGCAGGTTGGTGCCGGACCAGGCGCGTACCGCGAGGGCACGCTGGGCGAACATCGGGCCGAGCACGGAGCGCAGCAGGGTCTGGCCGGTCTTGCCGTCGCGGCCCGCGTAGGGCAGGCCGGAGGAGGCGGCGAGCTCGGCCAGTGCCGGGTGGTGCAGGCCGGTGGAGGGGGTGAAGTTGGCGTAGGGGCAGCCGGCGCGCAGCGCGGCGGCGGCGTAGAGGGAGCTGGGCGGGAGGGTGTCGTCGGTGGGGGCGGGTTCGGTGGAGGCGACGTTCACCACGACGGCTCCGGCGAGGCCGTTGCGGCGCACGAAGTCTCGGATGTCCTCGGCGAAGGTCTCCGTCCACTCCTCCTGGGTGCGGTCCCCGCTGGATGCGGCTCCGCCCGGCACGGTCCCGCCGGACACCGCACCGCCCGGTCCGGGTCCTCCGACCCGGATCTCCCGGTCGGCGGCGGCGAGTTCCGCGTGCACCGCCGTGGGCAGGCCGTGCGGCAGGACTCCCCCTGCGGCGAGGTGTTCGGCCCGCTTGGGCAGCGGGCAGTCGACGGTGTCGTGGCCGCCGAAGACGAGGGACGACAACGATGGCAGGCCGGACGAGGTGAAGGGCGGGGTCTCGGTGACCATGCCGGTCGGCGGGTGGAGCCCGGCGGTGACCGCGGCGCAGCCGGCGATCGCGGTGGTGGCGACGGAGCCGCGGGCGCCGATGAGCCAGACGCCGTAGCGCCGGCCGGTGCGGGGGGCGGTGGGGAGGGACGGTTCGGCGGACATGGGCAGCCTCCTTGTCGTACGCGAACCGGGTGCGAGCGCCGGAAGCGGGGTGCGGGGGCCGGGCGGAGGGCCCCGGTGCGACGACCGGTGCCCTTCGCCCGGCGGGACGTCGGGCGGAGGTCCGGCGTCCTCCGCCCGCCGCCCGTCTAGTCGCCCTTGGCAGGCAGTTCCTTGAGCAGGATGTTGCGGAAGGAGACCTGGTCGTCCTGGCCGTGGTTCTGCAGGCCGATGTAGCCGTCCTTCAGGCTCCGTTCGGGATCGGTGTTGGTGAAGTCGTTGATCTTCGCTCCGTTGAGGAAGACCTGGATGCGTTCACCGGTGACCTTGATCTCGTAGGAGTTCCACTGGCCGGGCGGCCTGAGCACCTGGTCGCGGACCTTGATGTCGGCCGACTTGAAGGAGTAGATCGCGCCGGTGGTCCGGTCGGGTGCGTCGGTCGCGTCGATCTGGATCTCGTAGCCCTTGTTCACCGCCGACCAGGGGTCGTCGGATGCGGGGAAGCCCACGAAGACACCGGAGTTGTCGTCGCCGGCCATCTTCCAGTCGAGCTTGAGGGAGTACGAGCCCAGCTCCTTGGCCTGGTACCAGAGCAGGCCCATGCCGCCCTCGGACTCCATCACGCCGCCGTCCTTGACGACGAACCTGCCGGGCCCGGCCTGCTTCCAGCCGTCCAGGGTGTGGCCGTTGAAGATCTTCCGGTAGCCCTTGTCCGGCTTGCAGTCGGCCTTGATCTGTCCGGTGGCGTACTGCAGGCCGCCGAGCAGATGGGCGCGGAAGGCCTCCTCGGCGTAGGACTCCTTGGTGTGGCCGCCGCCGGTGTAGAAGGAGCGGCCGCCGCCGTAGTTCTGGCACCAGGCGATCGGGTGGTCGCCCTTCATGGTGCCGCCCTGGTAGGTGGTTTCGTCGAGGGTGGCGAGGACGCGGGCCTTCTCCCGCGGGTTGGTGCGGTAGTTGTACCACTCGTCGGTGCGCTCCCAGGCGTCGCCGAGGTGCGCGGTGGCCGGGTGGTCGTGGTTCTCGACCCGCACGGTGGCCTTCTGGATGGCCGGGTGCGACTCGAACCAGGCGCCGACGAGGCCGCCGTAGAACTCCCAGTCGTACTCGGTGTCGGCGGCGGCGTGGATGCCCATGTAGCCGCCTCCGCCCGCGACGTAGTTCTCGAACGCCTTCTGCTGCTCGGCGTTGAGCACGTCGCCGGTGGTGGAGAGGAAGACGACCGCGTCGTACTTGGCGAGGTTGGCCGTGGTGAACTGCCCGGCCTCCTCGGTGGCGTCGACGGTGATGCCGGCGGGGCCGCCCAGTTCCTTCAGCGCGGCGATGCCGTCCGGGATGGAGTCGTGGCGGAAGCCGGCGGTCTTGGAGAAGACCAGGACCTTCTTGCCGTTCTTGAACGCCTGGTTGGAGAACTCGAAGTCGTCCACGTCGAACAGCGCGCCCTCGCCGCCCTTGAAGACCAGGTAGATCTCCGTGGTGCGCTTGGGCAGGGCCCGCAGCGGCACGTCGATGTCCTGGAAGGTCTCCCAGCTGCCGGTCGGCGGGATGTACGCGGAGCCGTGCAGCGTGCCGTCGGGGGATCCGGTGCGCAGTTCGATGAAGCCCCCCGTGCCGCCGGAGGAGGCCCGCACGGTCATCTTCTTCTGCCCGTCGAACCGGTACGGGGTGAAGGAGATCCAGTCGCCGTCGTGGACGTTGCCGACGGTCTTGCCGCCGTGGGCGGCGGGCTTGCCGATGACGGAGACGCCGTGCTGCTTACCGAAGTGCTCGGCCTGGCGGTGCAGCGGCTGGAGCACGGCGCGTGCGGTGCCGGTCAGGGCCTCCTGGCCGTTGGCGCCGCCGTCGGTGTAGGCGGCGCCGACGACGCCGTAGATGTTGGCGTTGGGGTCGTGCCCGCCGTCGCCGGGCGGCGGCTTGAGGGTGCCCTCACAGCCCGTCTCGCTGGTCAGCTCGTGGGCGTGGGAGTCGTGGCCGAGGCTGTAGACGACCTTGACCTTGGAGCAGTCGGCCTTCTCCTCGGGGTCGGTGACGGTCACCTTGAACGGGACCGGCTCACCGAAGGCGGCCATGCTGCCGTTGCCCGGCACGTCGATCTTCACCGTGGGCTCGGTGTTGCCGACGACGATGCGCACGCTGGCGTTGCCGGTGTTGCCCTCGGGGTCCTTGGCGGTGAAGGTCGCGGTGTAGGTGCCGACCTTCTTGTAGCGGTGGGTGGGGTTGAGGCCCTCGCCCTTGGTGCCGTCGCCGAAGTCCCAGCTGTAGGTGAGGTCCGGGGAGTCGGCGTCCTTGGCGGTGGCGGTGAAGGCGACCTTCAGGCCGGCCGCTCCGGAGGTCTTGTCGGCGCTGACCTCGACGATCGGGGAGAAGCCGTCCTCGGCGTTCTCGATCCGGTAGAGCGCGGAGTTCTCGTCGCCCTGGAACCAGGACAGCCCGTAGTCGAGGACGTAGAGGGCGCCGTCGGGGCCGAACTCCATGTCCATGATCTGGGTGCCGGTCCACGGGAAGTCGTTGATCTTCTCGACGGTCCCGTCGGCGGTCTGCTCGATCCGCTTGATCCACCGGCGGCCGAACTCACCGGCGAAGAAGTCGCCGTCGAACTCCTCGGGGAACTTCACGGAGGAGTCCAGCTCGGGGTCGTAGTGGTAGACGGGCCCGGCCATCGGGGACTCGGAGCCGGTGCCGAACTCGGGCACGCTGCCGCCGTCGTAGGGGATCCAGGCGGGCTGGGCGGGCGGCAGGTCGACCAGGCCGGTGTTGTGCCGCGAGGTGTTCTTGGGCGCGTCGCAGTCGAACGTCTCGCCGGAGGCCTTGGTGGCGAAGTCGTAGTCGACGTAAGGGTCGTTGTCGCCCGTGCAGAAGGGCCAGCCGTAGTTGCCGGGCTTGGTGATGCGGGCGAACTCGACCTGGCCGCCGGGGCCGCGCTCGGGGTCGGCGGCGCCGGCGTCGGGGCCGTAGTCGCCGACGTAGACGACGCCGGTCTTCTCGTCGACGCTCATCCGGAACGGGTTGCGGAAGCCCATCGCGTAGATCTCGGGACGGGTCTTGTCGGTGCCCGGCGGGAAGAGGTTGCCGTCGGGGATGGTGTAGGAGCCGTCCTCGGCGACCTTGATGCGCAGGATCTTGCCGCGCAGGTCGTTGGTGTTGCCGGAGCTGCGGCGGGCGTCGAAGGCGGGGTTGCGGTTGTCCCGCTCGTCGATCGGGGTGTAGCCGTCGGAGGCGAAGGGGTTGGTGTCGTCGCCGGTGGACAGGTAGAGGTTTCCGTCGGCGTCGAAGTCGATGTCGCCGCCGACGTGGCAGCAGATGCCGCGGGAGGCGGGGACGTCGAGGATCTTCTTCTCGCTGTCCAGGTCCAGGGTGCCGTTGGGCTTGAGGACGAAGCGGGAGAGGCGGTTGACGCCGTCGAACTTCTTGAAGTCCTCGGCGGTGCCGGTCTCCGGGGCGTCGCCCGCGGGGGTGTCGAGCGGCGGGGCGTAGTAGAGGTAGATCGCCCGGTTCTTCTCGAAGTCGGGGTCGACGCCGACGCCCTGGAGGCCTTCCTCGTCGTGGCTGTAGACGTCGAGCCGGCCGGCGACCTTGGTGGTGCCGCCCGCGTCGGTCAGGCGCAGGGTGCCGTCGCGTGAGGTGTGCAGGACGCTGCGGTCCGGGAGCACGGCGAGCGACATGGGCTCGCCCATCTCGGGCTCGCCCTTGGCGAGCGGCACCTGCTGGAACCGCCCTTCGGCGGCGGCCGGCTCTGCGGCCGGCTGGGCTCCGGCGACGGCCGCCGGGGTGCCCACGGCCAGCAGGAGGCCGGTGAACAGGGCGAGGGGGGTGCGAAGCCGGTGGCGCCTCGCGGGTGTTCTGCCTCTGAGTCTGCTTCTGTGCACGAGATCCCTCCGGGAACGGGATGGGCCGTACGGGATGGGTGCGAAGACGTGCGTTGCGTGCGGGCGCCGGGGTGCGCCGTCACCCCGGAGAGCGGGTATGTCCTGGACACCCCAAGGACCGGGACACCTCAGGACGGTAGCCGCCTTCGTTCGGAACCAACACCCCGTCCAACGGAGTCGGTTGAACTTTTTCCCAACGCAGGACAAAGGCGGCATCAGGGCAGGCCGGACCGGGGACCGGCGGCGCGTCCGGTCCCCGAGTCCGGGCTGCGGATCAGCTGTTGAAGGCGGCGTCGAAGGAAGTGGAGGGCGGCTCGAAGTCGAACGCCTTCAGGCGGCGCAGCGCCTCGGGCGCTCCCTGGAGCCGGTCCATGCCGGCGTCCTCCCACTCCACGGAGACCGGGCCCTCGTAGCCGATGGAGCGCAGCATACGGAAGACGTCCTCCCAGGGGACGTCGCCGTGCCCGGCGGAGACGAAGTCCCAGCCGCGCCGCGGGTCGCCCCAGGGCAGGTGCGAGCCGAGGCGGCCGTTGCGGCCGTCAAGGCGCTTGCGGGCCTCCTTGCAGTCGACGTGGTAGATCCGGTCGCGGAAGTCCCACAGGAAGCCGACCGGGTCGAGGTCCTGCCAGACGAAGTGCGAGGGGTCGAAGTTGAGGCCGAAGGCGGGGCGGTGGTCCACGGCCTCGAGCGCCCGCTGGGTGGTCCAGTAGTCGTAGGCGATCTCGCTGGGATGCACCTCGTGGGCGAAGCGCACGCCCTCGGCGTCGAAGACGTCGAGGATCGGGTTCCAGCGGTCGGCGAAGTCCTGGTAGCCGCGCTCGATCATCGACTCGGGCGCGGGCGGGAACATGGCGACCAGGTGCCAGATGGCCGAGCCGGTGAAGCCGATGACGGTGTCCACCCCGAACCGGGCTGCCGCCCGGGCGGTGTCCTTCATGCGGGCCGCGGCCCGCTGCCGCACACCCTCCGGGTCACCGTCGCCCCAGATGTCGGCGGGCAGGATGCCCTGGTGGCGTTCGTCGATGATGGCGTCGCACACGGCCTGCCCGACCAGGTGGTTGGAGATCGCCCAGCACTTCAGGCCGTACTTGTCCAGGAGCTGGTGGCGGGAGTCGACGTAGCCGGGGTCGGCGAGGGCCTTGTCCACCTCGAAGTGGTCGCCCCAGCAGGCGAGTTCGAGGCCGTCGTAGCCGAAGTCGCGGGCGAGCCGGCAGACCTCCTCGAGCGGCAGGTCGGCCCACTGGCCGGTGAACAGGGTGAAGTTGCGCGGCATCTGAAATCCGTCCTCTCAGGCGGCGATCGGTGTGTAGACGGAGTTCTTCTGGGCGCTCTCCTCCACCGCCGCCAGCACGCGCTGCACCTGCAGCCCGTCGGCGAAGGAGGGTTCGGGCGTGCGCCCGTCGGCGACCGCGTGGACCAGGTCGCGGGCCTGGTGCACGAAGGTGTGCTCGTAGCCGAGTCCGTGGCCCGGCGGCCACCAGGCCTCCAGGTAGGGGTGGTCGGGTTCGGTGACCAGGATGCGGCGGAAGCCGGAGTGCGTGCCCGGTTCGGTGCCGTCGTGGTACTCCAGCTCGTTGAGCCGCTCCAGGTCGAAGGCGAGGGATCCGCGGTCGCCGTTGAGCTCCAGGCGCAGGGCGTTCTTGTGACCGGTGGCATACCGGGTGGCCTCGAAGGTGGCGACGGCGCCGGAGGCGAAGCGGGCGGTGAACACGGCGGCGTCGTCGACGGTGACCTGCCCGGTGCCGGCGGCGGAGACGGCGGCGAGGCCGCTGCTGGGCGCGGTGGGCAGCGGGCGTTCCCTGACGAAGGTCTCGGTGAGGGCGGACACGCCCGCCAGGTGCTCGCCCGCCACGTGCTGGGCCAGGTCCACGATGTGCGCCCCGAGGTCGCCGAGCGAGCCGGAGCCGGCCTGCTCGCGACGCAGCCGCCAGGTCAGCGGGAACTGCGGGTCGACCAGCCAGTCCTGAAGGTAGCTCACCCGTACGTGGCGCAGGGTGCCGATGCGGCCCTCGGCCACCATCCGCCGGGCCAGTGCGGTGGCCGGGACGCGGCGGTAGTTGAAGCCGACCATCGCCACCTGGCCGCGCCCGGCGGCCTCCTCCGCGGCGCGGGCCATCTCCTCCGCCTCGGCGACGGTGTTGGCGAGGGGTTTCTCGCACAGCACGTGCTTGCCGGCGGCGAGGGCGGCCAGCGCGATCTCGGCGTGGCTGTCGCCCGGCGTGCAGATGTCGACGAGGTCGACGTCGTCGCGCTCCACCAGGGCACGCCATTCGGTCTCGGTCGCCGCCCAGCCGTGCCGGTCGGCCGCCGCTTGCACGGCGTCGGCGTTCCGGCCGCAGATCACGGCCAGTTGGGGGCTCAGCGGCAGGTCGAAGACGCGGCCCGCGGTGCGCCATCCCTGGGAGTGGGCGGCGCCCATGAACGCGTAGCCGACCATGCCGACACGCAGCGGCGGCTTCCCCGTGTCCGCCCCTGCTGACGCTTGCGGCTGTGCCATGCGGATGTCCTCCTCGTCGTCGTGTCGGGCGGGGACGGCTCCCCGCCCGGGTCCGTCTGACGCGCCCCCGTGTCCGCCCGGAGGGCGGCCCTCGCAGGGCGGGCGGGGGCCGGCAGACAGGCCCCAGGGGGTGTGCGCGGCTCGCGTGGTGCGCCGGCGGCTCACCGGCGCGGGCCGCACACCGTCTCCCGGGGCGGGCCCCGCCCGGTGGGCTGGTCAGGCCCGTGGGCCGGGGCTCCTACTTGAAACCGGTGGACATGTACTGGTCGACGTTGGTCTTGTCGACGACGGCCGAGTAGAGGGTGATCGACGCCGGGATCTCGTACTCGGCGAGGCCGCCGACGCCCTTGCTCTGGCCGAGGGCGCGGGCGAGGTCGATCGCGGAGGCGGCCATCGTCGGCGGATACAGGACGGTGGCCTTGAGCACCCCGTTGTCGGCCTTGATGGCCTGGAAGGCGGAGAGCGCGCCGGCGCCGCCGACCATGAGGAAGTCGTCTCGCCCTGCCTGCTCGATGGCGCGCAGCGCGCCCACGCCCTGGTCGTCGTCGTGGTTCCACAGGGCGTCGAACTCGGGCTGCGCCTGGAGCAGCTGGGCCATCTTGGCCTGGCCGGACTCGACGGTGAACTCGGCGGCCTGGCGGGCGACCTTCTTGATGTTGGGGTAGTTCTTCAGGGCGTCGTCGAAGCCCTGGGTGCGCTGCTTGGTGAGCTCCAGGTTGTCCAGGCCGGCGAGTTCGATGACCCGGGCGTTCTTCTTGTCCTTGAGCTTCTCGCCGATGTAGTGGCCGGCGTTCAGGCCCATACCGTAGTTGTCGCCGCCGATCCAGCAGCGGTAGGCCTGCGGGGAGTTGAAGATGCGGTCCAGGTTGATCACCGGTATGCCGGCCCGCATCGCCTTGAGTCCGACCTGGGTGAGCGCCTTGCCGTCGGCGGGCAGGATCACCAGGACGTCGACCTTCTTGTTGATCAGGGTCTCGATCTGGCCGATCTGCTGGGCGGTGTCGTTGGAGCCCTCGGTGATCTCCAGGGTGACGTCGGAGTACTTCTCGGCGCGCTTCTTGGCGTTTTCGTTGATGGCGTTGAGCCAGCCGTGGTCGGCCTGGGGTCCGGCGAAGCCGATGGTGACCGGCTTGCCGGGCTTGTCGTCGGCGGCGGGCTGGTCGTTCGCGGCCGGCTCGTCCTTTTCACTGGGCTCGTTGCTCGTGCACCCGGTGAGGAAGGCACCGGCGGACACGGCGGCGGCTCCGAACAGGAGACCTCTGCGGCTCGCGAAGGGCATGTGCTCTGGCATGGCGGTGAACCCTTTCCTCAGGTCGTGCTCGCGGTACGGCGCTGGACCAGCACGGCGGCGACGATGATCGCTCCCTTGGCGATCTGCTGGACGTCGCTCTGCAGGTTGTTCAGGGCGAAGATGTTGGTGATGGTGGTGAAGATCAGGACGCCGAGGACGGAGCCGACGATGGTGCCGCGGCCCCCGGTGAGCAGGGTGCCGCCGATGATCGCGGCGGCGATGGCGTCGAGTTCGTAGAGGTTGCCGTTGGTGTTCTGACCGGAGCCGGACAGGACGATCAGCAGGAAGGCCGCGATGCCGCAGCACAGCCCGGACAGCAGGTAGAGGTAGAGCCGCTGGCGGCGGACGTCGATGCCGGCCAGCCGGGCGGCCTCCGCGTTGCCGCCGACGGCGACGGTGCGGCGGCCGAAGGTGGTCCGGTTCAGCAGCAGCCAGCCGATGACGGTGACCACGCCGAACACCAGCACCAGCGGCGGGATGCCGAGCACATAGGCGTCGCGTTCGCCGAGGTCGAGGACGCTGGGGACGGTGACGACCTGGGTGCGTCCCTCGGTGATCTGCAGGGCGAGACCCCGGGCCGAGGCGAGCATCGCCAGTGTGGCGATGAACGGGACCATGCCTCCGTAGGCGATGAGCACCCCGTTGACCAGTCCGCAGCCGACGCCGACCGCGATCGAGGTGAACAGGATGCCGCCGAACCCGTACTCCTGGGTGGCCACGGTGGTGGCCCACACCGAGGCGAGGGCGACGATCGCGCCGACCGACAGGTCGATGCCGCCGGAGGTGATGACGAAGGTCATGCCGACGGTGACCACGCCGATGACGGACGCCTGGGTGAGGACGAGCTGCAGATTGCGGGTGTCGAGGAACTCGTCCGGTTTGGTGATGCCGCCGATCAGCACGAGCACGGCGAGCACGCCGAGCAGCGACAGGGTGCGGACGTCGGCGCGGGACCACACGGCGCGCCAGGCGGGCGCCTGGCCGGCCGGCCGGACCTTGCCGGTTCTGTCGTCCCGCGGCGGGGAGACGGGCTGCGTCATGACGCCGGGCTTCCTTCCATGACCAGGTCGAGTACACGGTGTTCGTCGAGCTCACGGGCGGGGGCAGTGTGGACGACCCGTCCCTCGCGCAGCACCAGCACGCGGTCGGCGAGGCCGAGCACCTCGGGGACCTCGCTGGAGACCAGCAGCACGGCGAGGCCCTCGTCCGCCAATCGGCGGACCACCGCGTACAGTTCGGCGCGGGCGCCGACGTCGACGCCGCGGGTGGGTTCGTCCAGCAGCAGCACCCGGCAGCCGCGCAGCAGCCAGCGGGCGAGCACGGCCTTCTGCTGGTTGCCGCCGGACAGGGTGCGCACGGGCACGTTCGGGTTGTCGGGGCGCAGGGACAGCTCGCGGGTGGCGGCGCGGGCCGCGCCGAGTTCGGCGCCGCGGTCGATCCAGCCGGCGCGCGAGAAGCGGGACATGGAGGAGACCGACACATTGCGGGTGACGGACTCCAGCATCAGCAGCGCCTGCGCCTTGCGTTCCTCGGGGGCCAGTCCCACCCCGGCGCGCACGGCGGCGCGGACGCTGCCGGGTCTGAGCGGCTTGCCGTCGACGAGGACCCGGCCGGTGTCGGGGCGGCGGGCGCCGTAGATCGTCTCCAGGATCTCGGAGCGTCCCGAGCCGACCAGCCCGGCCAGCCCGACGATCTCCCCGGCCCGCACCTGGAGGCCGAGCGGCTCGAACTCCCCCTGCCGGGAGAGGTTCTCGACGGTGAGCACGGGGGCGGTCCCGGGGGCGGAGGCGGGCCGCTCGGGGAAGACGTACTCCACGTTGCGGCCGGTCATCAGCGACACCACCTCGCGGGTGGGCGTCGACTTCGCGGGCAGTCCGATGACCACCGCCCGGCCGTCCTTCAGCACCGTCACCCGGTCGCCGATGCGCCGGATCTCCTCCAGCCGGTGGGAGATGTAGACGACTGCGACTCCGTCGGCGGTGAGGTCGCCGACGATGCGGAAGAGGTTGTCGACCTCGTCCGGGTCCAGGGCGGCGGACGGCTCGTCCATCACGATCAGCCGCACGTCGTGGGAGAGCGCCCGCGCCATGGACACGATCTGCTGCTGCGCGGCGGACAACTCCCCCACCAGCCGGGCGGGATCGATCTCCGGATGCCCGAGCCGCTTGAGCAGCTTCGCGGTCGCCTCCCGTGCGGCCCTGCCGCGGACGACGAAGCCGGCGGCGGTGGGTTCGTGGCCGAGGTGCACGTTCTCGGCGACCGACATGTGCTCCACCAGGTCGAGTTCCTGGTAGATGGTGGCGATGCCGAGGCGCATGGCGGCGATCGGGGAACGCAGCGTCACCTCCTCGCCGCGCCAGCGGATGATGCCGGTGTCGGGCTGGTGGGCACCGGCCAGCACCTTGATCAGGGTGGACTTGCCGGCGCCGTTCTGGCCCAGCAGGCAGTGCACCTCGCCGGCCTGGACGTCGAGGTCGACGCCGTCCAGGGCCCGGACTCCCGGGAACGACTTGGTGATGCCGGACATGCTGAGCAGCGGTGGTTCGGGTGCCATGCGGACTTCCCCTCGGCGGACGTTCGGGCCGGTGTCAGGGCGTGCTCGGTGGAACGGTGCCGGCGTGCTCGGTCGGACGTTGTCTGCGTGCTCTGTGGTGCTCGGTCGGACGTTGTCTGCGTGCTCTGTGGTGCTCGGTCGGGCGTTGCGGTGCTCGGTCGGACGTTGCGGGCGTGCTCGGTAGAACGTCGTCAGGGCAGGACGGAGCGGCGTGGGGGGACGTGCGGTGGTGGTGCTGCGCGGTGCCGGCCGGGCCGGCCGTGGTGCGGTGCCCGCTTACGCGGGCGAGAACAGGTGGTCGCTGATGAGCCGGGCCGCGCCGATGACTCCGGCGGTGGGGCCCAGCTCGCCGAGGACGATGGGCAGGTTGCCGGTCGCCAGCGGCAGCGACTGGCGGTAGACCTGGGTGCGGATGGCGGCGAGCAGGGTGTGGCCGAGGCCGGTCACCCCGCCGCCGATCACCACCAGGCCCGGGTTGAAGAAGCTGACCAGGCCGGCGATGACCTGGCCGGTGCGGTTGCCGCCCTCGCGGATCAGGTCGAGGGAGGTGGCGTCCCCGGCGGCGGCCGCCGCGGCGACGTCGACGGCGGTGAGCGTGCCGTTGTTCTCCAGCCGGGCGGCGAGTTCCGGTGACCGGTTCTGCTGGGCGGCCTCCAGCGCGTCGCGGGCGAGGGCGGCGCCGGAGAAGTGGGCCTCCAGGCAGCCCCGGTTGCCGCAGGCGCACGGGTGGCCGTCGGGCACCGCCTGGATGTGCCCGATGTCGCCGGCGCTGCCCGTCGTGCCGCGGTAGACCTCACCGCCGACGACGATGCCGCAGCCTATGCCGGTGCCGATCTTGACGCAGAGGAAGTCGGCGACGGTGCGGGCGACTCCGGCGTGCTGCTCGCCCATCGCCATCAGGTTCACGTCGTTGTCGACCATGACCGGGCAGCCGAGTTCCTGGCTGAGCGCCTCCCGCACGGGGAAGCCGTCCCAGCCGGGCATGATCGGCGGGGCCACCGGGACGCCCTCGGGGAAGCGCACCGGTCCGGGGACGCCGATGCCGGCGCCGTCGAAGCCCTCGGCGAGTCCGGACGCCTTGAGCTTGGCGGCCATGGACAGCACCTGCTCGAAGACCGCGACCGGCCCCTCCCGGACGTCCATGGGCTGGTTGATGTGCCCGAGGATCTCCAGTTCGGCGTTGGTGACGGCGACGTCTATGGAGGTCGCGCCGATGTCGACGCCGAGGAACCGCAGATGCGGGTTGAGGCGGATGTTGTGCGACCGGCGGCCGCCGCGCGATGCCGCGAGCCCGTCGGCGACCACCAGCTCCGTCTCCAGGAGCCGGTCCACCTCCACGGCCAGCTTCGACCGTGACAGGTCGACCTGGTCGCCCAGCTGAGCCCGGGAGTTGGGGCCGCCGTCCCGCAACAGCTTCAGCAGCCGGGCCTGATGGGCGTTCGCGGGTCGCGCCGTCATACGTCTCACGAGCCCCTCCCCGCCTCGATCGGCTGGTGTGCACCGGATTCCGGCCACCTGCGTGGCGCTTGCTTTCGGAGGGAACGTAGCAGCGGCTGCCGAGGGTGGGAAGAAGTCTCGCAGGAATTGGGCCCCACTTTTTCCACTCACAGGACAAAGACTGGGGACGTGGCCCGGCCCGTCCGGGCGGAAGCCCGCGAACTACGGGCCGGTACGGGTGAGTACGCCCACACCCGCAACCGTGCGAACCGGATAAGTGTCTGAGGTCGCGAGGGGCGGGTGCCGCGGAGTGCGTGAGGCCTCCGGGCGACCACCGGCCCCGGGGAGAGACCGATGAGCACATGGACGGTGCCCGGATACACCGAATCGCTGGAACTCGGGTCCGGGGCGAGCGGGCGGGTCGTCCTCGCCCTCCACGAGGGGACCGGCGTCCCCGTCGCGGTGAAGTACCTCAGCGAGTCCCTGCGCAGCCGCCCGGACTTCGTGCGGGACTTCCGCGCGGAGGCACGGCTGCTCGCCGGCCTGGACAGCCCCCATGTCGCCGGGCTGTACGAGTACGTGGGACGGCACCGCCGACCTCGTCGCCACGGTCACCACCGACGGCCGCCCGGGCACTCTCACCTACCGCTGGATCCGCAGCGACGGCACGTCCTCCGGTGTGCTGCGCGAGGACCTGGCGCAGGGTCAGGCCCGGGTACGGCTGCACCTGCTGTGGACCTTCGAGGGGAAGGGCCGCTACCAGGCCCACGCCGAGCTGCGGTTCGTCTCCCCCGCCGGCCCGTCGGCCCGGACGGAGCTCACCTACGACTGCCCCTGACCCGGAGCCCGCGACGCCCGGCCCGGTGCGTCAGGGGCAGCGGACGACCTGCCCCGCGTAGGACAGATTGCCGCCGAAGCCGAACAGCAGGACCGGGTCGCCGGTGGTCAGCTCGCCCCGCTCGACCAGCTTGGAGAGCGCCAGCGGGATGGACGCGGCCGAGGTGTTCCCGGAGTCGGTGACGTCGCGGGCGACCACGGCGTTGACCGCGCCCAGCTTGGCCGCGAGGGGTTCGATGATGCGCAGGTTCGCCTGGTGCAGCACGACGCCGGCGAGGTCCTCCGGTGCCATGCCCGCCTTCTCGCAGACCTGGCGGGCGATGGACGGCAGCCGGGTGGTCGCCCAGCGGTAGACGCTCTGTCCCTCCTGCGCGAACCGGGGCGGCGTCCCCTCGATCCGCACCGCGTTCCCCATCTCGGGCACCGAACCCCACAGCACCGGTCCGATGCCCGCCTCCTCGGCGGCCTCCACGACGGCGGCGCCCGCCCCGTCACCGACGAGCACGCAGGTGGTGCGGTCGGTCCAGTCCGTGACGTCGGACATCTTGTCGGCGCCGATCACCAGCGCCCTCTGCGCCGCACCGGCGCGCAGGGCGTGGTCCGCGGTCGCCAGCGCGTGCGGGAACCCGGCGCACACCACGTTCACGTCCAGCGCGGCGGGGCCGGGGATGCCGAGGCGGGCCGCGACCCGGGCGGCCATGTTCGGCGAGCGGTCGATCGCCGTGGAAGTGGCGACGACGACGAGGTCGATGTCGGCGGGGGCGCGGCCGGCCGCCGCCAGTGCCTTGGCGGCGGCGTGCGCGGCCAGTTCGTCGACCGGCTCGTCGGGGCCGGCGATGTGGCGGGTGCGGATGCCCACCCGGCTCGTGATCCACGCGTCGCTGGTGTCGACCATGCCCGCGAGCTCCTCGTTGGTGAGCACCCGGGCGGGCTGGTAGTGGCCGACGGCGCTGATACGCGAGCCGGTCATGGGCGGTCCCCCCTGTCAGTCGGTAACGCGATTCACCAGTCTGATCAGTGACCGACCAGTACGAGGGCAGGTGAAGCGACAGGAATCGGGTGCCCCCCTTGTCGGCTTCCGTGTATCCGCCGACGGCCGTCCGTTCCCCCTCGGGGACAATGAACTGCATGGGACGAGTGACGCAACGACGCAAGGTGCTCCGGGTCCGGGACGGAGCAGTCACCGGCCGTCCGGACACACTCGTCGCCGAGGAACCCCTGGAGATCCGGCTGAACGGCAGGCCGCTGGCGATCACCATGCGCACGCCGGGCGACGACTTCGCGCTGGCCGCCGGTTTCCTGGTCAGCGAGGGCGTGCTGGGCACGGCGTCCCAGCTGCGCAACATCGTGTACTGCGCGGGCGCGACGGCCGACGGCGCCAACACCTACAACGTGGTGGACGTGCAGACCGCGCCGGGCGTGACCATCCCGGACATCACCCTGGAGCGCAACGTCTACACCACCTCCTCCTGCGGCCTGTGCGGCAAGGCGAGCCTGGACGCGGTCCGCACCACGGCCCGCTGGCCGCTCGCCGACACTCCCCCGCTGCGCCTGACCACCGAGCTGCTGGCCCGGCTGCCCGAGCGGCTGCGCGCGGCCCAGCGGGTCTTCGACCGGACCGGCGGGCTGCATGCGGCGGCCCTGTTCAGCGAGGACGGCGAACTGCTGGACGTGCGGGAGGACGTCGGCCGGCACAACGCGGTCGACAAGCTGGTCGGCCGGGCGCTGCAGGCGGGGGAACTGCCGCTGTCCCGCACGGTGCTGATGGTCTCCGGGCGGGCCTCCTTCGAGCTGGCGCAGAAGGCCGTGATGGCGGGCATCCCGGTCCTGGCTGCCGTCTCCGCACCGTCGTCCCTGGCCGTCGACCTGGCCGCGGAGACCGGCATGACCCTGGTGGGCTTCCTGCGCGGCACCTCCATGAACATCTACGCGGGCGAGCACCGCATCGCCCTGCCCGCACCGGCCGGCCGCCCCCTGACGCACCTGAGGCCTCAGGCCGGCCATCCCTGACACCTCCCGACCGCGGCTGACGCCTCGGGCCGGCCACCCCCGACGCCCGCTGGGACACGTCTGACGGCCCCTCGGGCACCGTGCGCACCCGGTGCCCCATTCACCGGGGCCGGTGCGCCCGCTAACGTCGCGGAGCGTGCCCGACGACGTGGTCCGAGTGCGACAGCGGACGGGGACCGGGATCGGCCTGGTGCTGGCCCTCATCCTCGGTGCCGTGCTGGTCAGCGGGCTGCCCGAGGACGACGAGCGGCCGGACGGCGACGGGGACTGCGCGCCGCGCACGGTCGCCTCCTGGACCGCCGACGACCGCCTCACCGGCGAGTTCGCCCGCTACGGCGACGACGCCGCCCGCGCCGACGACTGGACCGGCGGCGACGGCACCCACTCCGTGCGGCTGCCCGACGGCCGGCTGCTGTGGCTGTTCTCCGACACCTACCTGGGCCGGGTGCACCGCCCGCCCAACCCGGTCGGCGAGGCCTACGCCTGGCGCGACACCACCGCCCCGCTGGTGCGCAACTCGGGTGTGCTGATGCGCGACGGGCGTCTCGAGGGCACGCTGCCCGCCCCGCTCTTCCCCGATCCGGCGCCGGACCAGTGGCGCTGGCCGGTCGCCGCCCGGGTCGAGCCCCGCTCCCCCGGCTCCGACGACCAGGTCGTGCGGGTCCTGCTGTGGGTGCGCACGGCGGGGCAGGATCCGTGGGTGTACGGCGTGCCGACCGCCACCGAGGTCGCCACGCTCTCCCTGCCGGACCTGCGCGTGGAGTCGATCGTGAAGGTGCTCGGGCAGGAGCAGGTGGCGGACTTCTCGCGGCGGGTGCTGTTCGGCACCACCCTCCTCGAGGAGGACGGCTGGACGTACGTCTTCGGCGGCGACGACGGCAGGCCCGCGGCCCGGCCCGCCTCGCACGCCTATGTGGCCCGGGTGCCGGAGGGCCGTCTGGCCGACCCGTCCGCCTGGGAGTACTGGAACGGCTCTGCCTGGCAGAGCCGCGCCCGCCCGCGCCCGGTGCTCGGCGACGGCCGGCGCACCGGCGTGGGCAGTGCCTTCTCGGTGGTGCCCGACGACGGCACCTATGTGCTGTTCACCATGGCCGCGGGCGCCAAGGGGCTGACCACGGTGGCCTCGTACTGGGCCTGCTCGCCGACCGGGCCCTGGCACGGCCCGTCCGCGGAGTTCGCCCCCGCGCTGCCGCAGCAGGGCACGGCCGCCTACAACCCGCAGACGCATCCGGAGCTCAGCGGCGACGGGCGCCTGGTCCTCAGCTACGACGTGAACTGGCTGGAGCCGGCCGGCGCGGCGGTGATGCTCAGCCGGAACGTGTCGCTGTACCGGCCCCGCTTCGTGACGATCCGCCTCGGCGCGGACCGGTGAGCGCGGGGGCCGAGCCGGTCTCGCAGCCGGTCTCGCAGCCTTCTCCCTCCGGTACCGGATCGTGCGAGCGGCGGCGGGCGATGACCGCGCAGACCATCAGCTGCATCTGGTGGAACAGCATCAGCGGCAGCACCGCCATCGAGGCGTGCGCCCCGAACAGCACGCTCGCCATGGGCAGCCCGGCCGCCAGCGACTTCTTGGAGCCGGCGAACTGGATCGCGATGCGGTCCGCGCGCCCGAAGCCGAGCGCCTTGGCGCCGTACCAGCTCAGCAGCAGCATCACGGTGAGCAGCGCGGCCTCCACGACGAGCAGGGCGCCGAGCCGCGCGGCCCCGACCTGGTGCCAGATGCCCTGCACTATGCCCGCGCTGAACGCCGTGTAGACGACCAGCAGGATGGCGCCCCGGTCGACCAGGCCCAGCGCCCTGCGGTGCCGGGTGAGGAAGGAGCCGAGCCGGCGGCGCAGCAGCTGCCCGGCGAGGAACGGCACCAGCAGCTGCGCCACGATCTTCACCACCGAGTCGGCGGAGACGCCGCCCCCGCTGCCGCCGAGCAGCAGCGCCGCCAGCAGCGGGGTGAGGACGAGGCCGGCGAGCGAGGAGAAGGAGCCCGCGCAGATCGCGGCGGGCACATTGCCGCGGGCCATCGAGGTGAAGGCGATCGACGACTGGATGGTCGACGGCACCAGGGTGAGGAACAGCAGGCCCTGGTACAGCGGCTCGGTCAGCAGGAACGGGACCAGCCCGCGGGCTGCCAGCCCGAGCAGCGGGAAGACCACGAAGGTGCAGGCCAGCACGGTGACATGCAGGCGCCAGTGCTTCAGCCCGTCGAGCGCCTCCCCGGTGGAGAGCCGGGCGCCGTAGAGGAAGAACAGCAGGGCGACGGCGGCCGTGGAGGCACCGGAGGCGATCTCCGCGCCGGTGCCGCGGGCCGGCAGCAGCGCGGCGAGGCCAACGGTGGCGAGCAGGAGCAGGATGTACGGGTCCAGCGGTGTCCGGCTGGTCAGGGTCCGTATCCGGCTGGGCAGACGCAGGCGCGTCACGGTGCTCCACTTGCTCAGTTCCTGTTGCGGTTGCTCGTGCCCCTGTTCCCTCGCGGGCGCTTCTCGGGGGTACACGCCCCATGGTGATCGTCCCGCGGGCGATCGGGAAACCCGTACACCGCTCTCACTGCCATCGCGGATCGCGATGAGCGGCGTACCGTGGCCCCATGTACGACCCCACGCACCTGCGCACCTTCCTCTCCGTCGCGCAGACGCTGAGCTTCACGCAGGCCGCCCGGCGGCTGGGGCTGCGGCAGTCGACGGTGAGCCAGCATGTGCGGCGGCTGGAGGACGCGACGGGCCGGCAGCTGTTCGCCCGGGATACGCACTCGGTGGAGCTGACCGAGGACGGCGAGGCGATGCTGGGCTTCGCGCGGCGGATCCTGGAGGTGCACGAGCAGGCGGCGCAGTTCTTCGGCGGCACCCGGCTGCGCGGCCGGCTCCGCTTCGGCGCCTCGGAGGACTTCGTGCTGACCAGGCTGCCGGAGATCCTGCAGCGGTTCCGGCGCGAGCACCCGGAGGTCGATCTGGAGCTGACGGTCGAGCTGTCGGGCATCCTGCACCAGCGGCTGGCCGAGGGCCGGCTGGATCTGGTGCTGGCCAAGCGGCGGCCGGAGGATCCGCAGGGGGAGCTGGTGTGGCACGACGAGCTGGTGTGGATCGGCGCGCCGGGGCTGCGCCTGGACCCGGACCGGCCCGTGCCGCTGATCGTCTACCCGCCGCCGGGCATCACCCGCGAGCTGGCGCTGCGGGCGCTTCAGCGGCAGGGCCGCCCGTGGCGCATCGTGTGCACCAGCGGCAGCCTGAACGGTCTGCTGGCGGCGGCCCGCGCGGGGCTGGGCGTCATGGTGCACTCCCGGGGCCTGGTGCCGCCGGGCCTGGTGCGGGTGCCGGAGCGGGCGGGGCTGCCCGAGCCGGGGGAGGTCGACTTCGTGGTGGCGTACGGCCGGGGCCGCCCCTCGGCGCGGGAGGCGGCCCGCGCACTGGCGGAGGCGATCCTCGCGGGCGGCGACCGGCTGCAGCGCGGCGGGCCGTCCTGAGTGACGTACCCCCGGTCCGCCGCATCCACGGTCGTACAGATTCGGTGGAGATTTACGGCACCGAAACTTACTCAACCGTCAGGAATCTGTCCGACCCTTCCCCATGTGAGCGCATTTTCCAGGGCTGACCAGCGCGAACAAGAGCCAGGCTCAATTTTGCACCCCCTCCCGCCCCTGTGCGGTGTGAGGTAGCTTTCACCGCCTGCGGGGGGGGTCGTGGAGAAGGAAGCGCTGAGACGGGGAGCGGGGATTGCGCGAGTTCGAGAACCCTCCGCCTGCGTCGGCACCTCTCGTGGGCGGACTGGCCGACATGGTCTTCCAGTACGCCGAGGAGGACCCGACACACGTCGCGCTCGGCCGCAAGGACGAATCCGGGCAGTGGCGGGATGTGACCAGCGCCGAGTTCCGTGACGAGGTGCTCGCCCTAGCCAAGGGGCTGATCGCCCGCGGGGTGCGCTTCGGCGACCGGGTCGCGATCATGTCGCGCACGCGCTACGAGTGGACGCTGTTCGACTTCGCCCTGTGGACGATCGGCGCGCAGGTCGTGCCGGTGTATCCGACGTCGTCGGCGGAGCAGTGCTTCTGGATGCTGTACGACTCGGAGGTCACCGCCGCGATCGTGGAGCACGAGGACCACGCGATGACCATCGCCACGGTCATCGACCGGCTGCCGCAGCTGCGCCAGCTGTGGCAGCTGGACGCGGGCGCGGTGCAGGAGCTGTACGACGCGGGCGCGCACATCGACGACGAGATCGTGCACCGGCACCGCAGGGCCGTCACCCCCGACTCGGTGGCGACGATCATCTACACCTCCGGCACCACGGGCCGCCCCAAGGGCTGTGTGCTCTCCCACGGCAACTTCATGTACGAGGCGGAGACCGTCATCGAGGGCTGGGAGCCGGTCTTCCACTCCAAGAAGGGTGACGAGGCGTCGACGCTGCTGTTCCTGCCGCTCGCGCACGTGTTCGGCCGGATGGTGGAGGTGGCGGCGATGCGCGGCCGGGTCAAGTTCGGGCACCAGCCACAGCTGAACGCCGCCGCGCTGCTGCCGGACCTGGCGGCGTTCCGGCCGACGTTCATCCTGGCGGTGCCGTACATCTTCGAGAAGGTGTTCAACGCCGCCCGCCGCAAGGCGGAGCGCGAGGGCAAGGGCGGGCCGTTCGAGAAGGCCGTCGAGGTGGCGATCAAGTACGCGGACGCCGTGGAGGCGAAGGCGTGGGGCATCGGACCGGGGCCCTCGGCCGGGCTGCGGATGCAGCACCAGCTTTTCGACAAGCTCGTGTACAGCAAGGTGCGCGCGGCGATGGGCGGGCGGATCCGCAACGCCATGTCCGGCGGCTCGGCGATGGACCGGCGGCTCGGCCTGTTCTTCGCCGGGGCGGGCGTGCAGATCTACGAGGGCTACGGCCTGACCGAGTCCACCGCCGCCGCCACCGCCAACCCGCCCGGGCGCACCCGGTACGGCACGGTCGGCCCGCCCATTCCGGGCGTCACCGTGCACATCGCGGACGACGGGGAGATCTGGCTGCACGGTGCCAACGTTTTCCAGGGCTATCTGAACAACCCGAAGGCCACCGACGAGGCCCTGCACGACGGCTGGCTGGCCACCGGTGACCTGGGCTCCCTCGACGAGGACGGCTATCTGACCATCACCGGCCGCAAGAAGGAGATCCTGGTCACCTCCGGCGGCAAGAGCGTCGCGCCGGGGCTGCTGGAGGAGCGGGTGCGCGACCATCCGCTGGTCAACCAGTGCATCGTCGTCGGCAACGACCGCCCGTACGTCGCCGCGCTGGTCACCCTGGACCCGGAGGCCGTGGAGCACTGGCTGGCGATGCGCGGCAAGCCCCAGCTGCCGCCGGCCCAGCTGGTCAACGACCCGGACCTGGAGACCGAGGTGCGGCGCGCGGTGGTCGCCGCCAACACGCTGGTGTCGCAGGCCGAGTCGATCCGCACCTTCCGCATCCTGGCGCAGCCGTTCACCGAGGAGCACGGGCTGCTCACGCCGTCCCTGAAGCTGAAGCGCAAGGCGATCGAGAAGGCCTACGCGGCAGAGGTCGAGGCCCTGTACCGGACGTGAACCGCGATCCGTCCGCGACGCCTTGTCACCTTCCGTCCCGGACGCACGTCACGTCCCGCACCAGACGCGAGTCGGCCGATCAGGAATGCACGACGAGCCGTGATCGTTGACGGTGGAGGTATCACAACAACCACTCCTGTCGACGAGACGAAGGATCGTAAGCCCGTGACCAAGGTTCCCGCGATCACCCTGAACAACGGCGTCGAGATGCCCCAGCTCGGCTTCGGCCTCTGGCAGGTGCCGGACGACGAGGCGGAGACGGCCGTCACGCAGGCGCTTCAGGCCGGCTACCGCAGCATCGACACGGCGGCCGCGTACGAGAACGAGGAGGGCACCGGCAGGGCCATCGCGAAGTCGGACATCCCGCGCGAGGAGCTGTTCGTCACCACCAAGCTCTGGAACACCGACCAGGGGTACGACACCACGCTGCGCGCCTTCGACACGTCCCTGTCCAAGCTGGGCCTCGAGTACCTGGACCTGTACCTCATCCACTGGCCGACGCCGGCCCGGGACAAGTACGTCGACACCTACAAGGCGTTCGAGAAGCTGCTCGCCGACGGGCGGGTCCGCGCCATCGGCGTGTCGAACTTCCTGCCCGAGCACCTGGAGCGGCTGATCTCGGAGACCTCGGTGGTCCCCGCGGTCAACCAGATCGAGCTGCACCCGCATCTGCAGCAGCACACCGCCCGCGAGTACCACGCGGAGCGGGGCATCGCCACCGAGGCCTGGTCTCCGCTGGGCCAGGGCAAGGGCCTGCTGGAGGTCCCCGCGATCGTGGCGATCGCGCAGAAGCACAACCGCACCCCGGCCCAGATCGTGCTGCGCTGGCACCTCCAGCTCGGCAACATCGTCATCCCGAAGTCGGTGACGCCGTCCCGCATCCGGGAGAACATCGACGTCTTCGACTTCAGCCTGGACGCCGAGGACCTGGCCGCGATCAGCGCCCTCAACGAGGACCGCCGCCTGGGCCCGGACCCGGCCCAGTTCAACCTGGCCTGACGCGCGTCCTGAATAACCGTCAGCACGAAGTGCGGGCGGCCTCCGTGACGCACGAGGCCGCCGCACTCCTCCACCGCAGCCCGCTCGTCCTCGGGGGGTGCTCCTCCGGTCAGACGGGGCGTACCGCCGTGTGGACGGTGTGGGCGGTGAGGAGGAAGACGTCGGGGCGGTGGTGGAGGCTTGCCTTGTCGTCGGGGTCGAGGAGGCGGTCGAGGGTGGTGCGGTCGTCGGGGTCGAGGCGGTCGGCGAAGGTCTCGCGGGCGCGGGTGAGCATGTCGACGGCGTAGGCGCGGGCGCGGTCGGGGGCCGGGGCGGGGAGGTCGAGGAGGAAGGAGCGGGTGCGGGTGTGGTGGAGGCCCGCGGCGGTGAGCAGGGCCGGCCAGTGCTCGCTGGTGGCGACCGAGCGGGGCAGGTCGGCGCGCATCTGGGCGAACCACTCCTCCTGCAGCACGTCGAGGCGGGCCTGGAGGCCGGGGTGGCCGAAGCCGAGGTCGCGCGGGAGGAAGCGGGTGGGCAGGCCGCCCTCCATCACGGCCAGGGTGCCGCCGGGGGCGAGCCGGGCGGCGAGTGCGGTGAGGGCGGCCTGCTGGTCGCCGAGGTGGTGCACGCTGCGGCTCGCCCAGAGGAGGTCCGCGGGGTACTCCAAGTCGTCGAGGACGCCGGGGAGTTCGCCGGTGAGGGTGGAGAAGCGGTCGGCCACGCCCCGGTCGGCGGCGCGGGCACGGGCGCGTTCCAGGAGCGGTTCGGAGCCGTCGACGGCCACGATGCGTGCGCCGGGGAAGGTGTCGGCGAACAGGCAGGAGATGACGCCGGGGCCGCTGCCCGCGTCCACCACGAGTCCGGGTTCGGTGACCTCCTTGGCCAGCCAGGCGAGGACACGCTCGTACAGCGGGGTGAACAGTTCCGCCTGTGATTCGAGGTGGTCGGCCATCTCGGCCCAGTCGATGTCCGTGTGGTCGTGCGTGTGCGCGGACGGGGGTGTGTGCTTGTCGCCGTGGTCGTGGTGGTGGTGCGCCATGGTGTCAGTCAGCCTCTCCGCTCGGGTGCGGACAGAGTGCGCCGACGCTCCGGGAGGGGCAAATGAAGTTGCCGGTTGTGCAAAATCGGGGGGTGGGGGGCGTCGGGGGTCATCGTGGGTGCGGGAGCGTGGGGCGGGGTGGGGGCTTGCGGAAGGCCCGGAGGGTGAAGACCGGGTCGGGGCGGGGGCGGTCCTGGTCGGGGAGTGCGGCCAGGCGGGAGGCCATGCGGTCGGCGAGCGGGCTGTCGGGCGGGATCGTGACGAACCAGCCGCGGCGCAGGTCGGCGAGGGTGCGGCCGGCGGCGCGGCCCTGGCCGTGGCCGCGGAAGCGCGCCTGGCCTGCCGGGACCAGGCCGTGGCGGGCGGCGCAGGCCTCGACGTCGGCGGCGGCGTCGCGGACGGGGCTGCGCGGGCGGGCGGCGAGGACGGCGTCGATGTCGCTGCCGACGTTGTGGGCGGCGGCCTTGTCGACGGTGGTGACGTAGACGCCGCCGGGGCGCAGCACCCGGGCGCACTCGGCGAGGACGGCCTCGACCTCGTCGGGTCCGTTCAGCAGATGCAGCAGCCAGACGGTGACCACGGCGTCGAAGCGTGCGTCGGCGAACGGCAGCCGGCGGGTGTCGGCGCGGACGACCCGGCCGGGCAGCCGGGTGGCGGCCAGCCGGGTCATGGCGGAGGTGAGGTCGACGCCGGTCACGGTCAGGCCGGGGCGGGCGGCGGCGAAGCGGCGGGTGACCAGCCCGGTGCCGCAGGCCGCGTCGAGCAGGGTGCGGGCCTGCCCGGGGATCAGTCCGAGCACGGCGTCGGCGGCGGCCGCCGCACGTGGTTCGCCACCGCGGAGGTCGTCGTAGTGCCGGGCCTCCTCCTCGTAGTCGAGCACGTGTCTCAGTGTGCCCCGTGGCCGGGGGCCAGGTCCTCCACCCTGCGGGCGAGCTCGAAGTCCTTCTCCGTGACGGCGCCGCCCACGCTGTGGGTGTTCACGGACAGGGCCACGGTGTTGTAGCCGAGGGTGAGGTCGGAGTGGTGGCCGAGTTCCTCCTGCACCTGGGCGATGTGGACGACCATCGCCGTGGCCGCGAAGTGCGAGCCGAGACGGTAGGAGCGGGTGAGACGGTCTCCGTCGAGCGACCAGCCGGGCAGCTCGGCCAGCCGGTCCTCGATCTCCTTGTGCGACAGCGGTTCGACGGGCATGGAGTGCGCTCCTTCGCCGGTGGGGGGTGGTTCAGCGGTCCTTCGGAGGCCTCAGAGGGCAAGGGGGCTCGTTACTCAGCGTGCCACAGCATGCCGTCTGCGGCTCCCGGTCGGCGGGCTGCCGGACGAGTGCGGGTGATCGGGCGGCGGGCTGTCACAGGAGTGCGGGTGCTCGGGCGGCGGGTACGGATGCCCGTGGCGGCGGCGGGTGCGGATGCCCGTGGCGCCCGGTTCTCGGTTACGGTCGGCGGCATGAGCAGTGCGACGCCGGACGCCGCCTCCGCGGCCGGGGGTGTGGGCCCGCTGCTGCGTGCCTGGCGGGAGCAGCGGCGGGTGAGCCAGCTGGAGCTGGCGCTGCGCGCGGGGTCCTCCGCCCGGCACATCAGCTTCATCGAGACGGGGCGCTCCCGGCCCAGCGAGGAGATGGTGCGGCGGCTCGCCGAGCATCTGGACGTGCCGGTGCGGGAGCGCAACGCGCTGCTGGTGGCGGCCGGTTACGCGCCCCGGTATCCGCACACTCTCCACCTTCAACATGCCCATGGACGTGACCGTCGCCGAGCTGGCCGTGGAGACGCTGCTCCCGGCCGACCCGGCGACGGCCAAGTACCTGCAGAACTGGCTGAGTTGAGTCAGCCCCGGTCGGAGGGCCGTGCCTTCAGCGCCATGTGCTGCAACAGGGCGAAGCCGGCCACGACGAGCGCCTGGAGCACGGTCCACACCGCGCCGGCCGTGCTCGGCGAGAGCCACAGCGCGAGCGCGGCCAGACTCACCGCCGACCAGGCGAGGTTGGCCTCGACGACGGCCCGCACGCCGAGGGCCGGCGGGTGCGGGCGGGCGGCGAGCAGACCGACTCCGGCCGCGTAGCCGAGGAGGAACGCACCGAGGCCGAGCAGCAGGGTCGAGTCCACGCCGAGGAAGCGCCCGAGCGGTCCGGAGAGCGCGAGGTAGGCGAGCGCGTTGGCGCCGGTGACGACGGCGTCGAGGGCGAGGAAGCGGCGCAGCACGGCCTGCGGGTCGGTGGTCCGGGCGAGCGCGGCGAGCTGGGTCGCGGACATGACGAATCACCCTCCGTCGGGATCGGTTGGTCGGCGGGATGCGGGCGGTGCGGTCCCGGAGCGGAGTGCGCCGCCCCGGGACCGCCCGACTCCACGATCCCGGCGGGCGGGGCCGGCGTCGATTACCTCCGGAGTAATGCCGCCCGGATGCCTCCGGAGTGATGCCGCGCGGAGGGCACCTCCCTGAAGCGGCGACGGGGGCGGTCGCACCGCAGTGCAAGGGGTCCGTGGTGGTCCGTGCGCACAGCGTGAGAGTGTGGGGGCGGCGTGACAGACTGATCGCGGAGCACGGCGCGTTGGGAGGCCGGGTGTGAGCGAGCGGCGGGCCGCACCCACCGTGGGGCAGGTGGTGCTCGGCAGGCGGCTGCAGGAACTGCGGGAGGCCGCGGGCCTCGGACGGGACGAGGCGGCCAGGGTGCTGCGGGTGGCGCCCGCGACCGTCCGGCGCATGGAGACCGCCGAGGTCGCGCTGAAGATCCCGTACGTGCAGATCCTGCTCTCCGCCTACGGGGTGCCGGAGCCGGAGGCGACCGCGTTCATCGAGCTGGTGGAGGAGGCCAACCGGCCGGGCTGGTGGCAGCGGTTCCACGATGTGCTGCCCGACTGGTTCAGCCTGTATGTGAGCCTGGAGGGCGCCGCCCGGATCATCCGCTCCTACGAGCCGCACTTCGTGCCGGGCCTGCTGCAGACCGAGGACTACGCGCGGGCGGTGCTGGAGGCCGGCACGATCGGGGCGGAGGGCCACGAGACGGTCGAGCGGCATGTGGCGCTGCGCATGGAACGCCGCCGGCTGCTGGAACGGGCGGACCCGCCGCATCTGTGGGTGGTCCTGGACGAGACGGTGCTGCGGCGCCCGGTGAGCGTCGACGGCCGGGTGATGCGCGAGCAGCTGGACGAGTTGCTGCGGTACTCCGAGCGGGACCGGATCACCGTGCAGATCGCGGAGTTCACCGACGGCCCGCATCCGGGGGCCTACGCGCCGTTCACGCTGTTCCGGTTCGCCGAGCCGGAGTTGCCCGACATGGTGTTCACCGAGTACCTGACCGGCGCCCTGTATCTGGACTCCCGCACCGAGGTGTCGGCGCATCTCGAGGTGCTGGACCACATGACGGCGCGGGCGGCGTCCACGGAGCGCACCCGGGAGCTGCTGCGCGCCTGGCGTGACCGGTACTGACCGGTATGGAGCCGCATCCGTGCAACCCGCGCAACTCGCGCAACCCCGCGCGCTGGAGCGCGTCTTGAGAGAAGAGCGATGCGATGACCAGGACGGAACGAGGAGAGGACAGCGTGTGACCGGATCCGACGCGATCAACGCCCCGATCGACACCAGCCGCCCGCACCCGGCCCGGGTCTACGACTGGTGGCTGGGCGGCAAGGACAACTACCCGGTGGACGAGGAACTCGCCCGCAGGATCCTCGCCGCGGACGGCACCGTGGTGCGCGGGGCACGCGCCAACCGCCGTTTCATGCACCGGGCGACCAGAACGGCCGCCGAGGCGGGGATACGGCAGTTCCTGGACATCGGCACCGGCATCCCCACCGAGCCGAATCTGCACCAGGTGGCGCAGCGGGTCGCGCCCGAGTCGCGGGTGGTGTACGCGGACAACGACCCGATCGTGCTGCGGCACGCCCAGGCCCTGCTGCACGGCACTCCGGAGGGCGTCACGGCGTATGTGCACTCCGACGTGCGGGACCCGGACAGGCTGCTGGGCGAGGCGGAGAAGACGCTGGACTTCGGGCGCCCGGTGGCGCTGTCGCTGGTCGCGCTGACCCACTACCTGGACGACGCGCCCGGCGGCGACGACGTGTACGGCCTGCTGGAGCGTTACGTCGCCGCGCTCGCGCCCGGCAGCTATCTGATCCTGTCCCAGGTGACGGCGGATCTGAGCCCGGAGGCGGTCGGCCAGGCGGCGGAGCACTTCCGGCGCAGCGGTACGCCGTTCCATCCGCGTTCGCTCGCCGAGTTCTCGCGGTTCTTCGCCGGCCTGGAGCTGCTGGGGCCGGGGGTGATCCCGGTGCACGGCTGGCGCCCGGAGGCGGAGGACGTGGCCGCGCAGGCGGAGGGCATCGTGCCGGTGTACGCGGGGGTGGCCCGCAAGCCGTGACCGCGGGGGCGTGAGACGGGCGGCCGGCGCCGGTGCGAGCTGGGCGGCCTACGCCGCTCTGAGCCGGGTGGTTCAGACCGCCGTGAAGGAGACGTTCAGGCCGCCCCGCCCTTGCGGTCCTCGCTCTGGCCGGAGTTGTCGTCGTCGACGATCTCCGCGTCGACGACGCTCTCCTCGTCCTGCGGCGCGTCGTGCGGCGCGTCCTGCGCCGCGCCGCCCTGACCGGCGCCCTCGGCGGAGGACGGCTGGGCCTGCGCGTACATGGCCTGGCCCATCTTCTGGCTGACGGCGGCCAGCCGGTCGGCCGCGGCGCGCAGGGCTGCGGTGTCCCCTTGCTGTTCGAGCTGCTGCCTGAGCTCGGACACGGCGTTCTCGACCTCGGACTTGGTGTCGGCGGGGACCTTGTCGCCGTTCTCGCGCAGGAACTTCTCGGTCTGGTAGACGAGTTGCTCGGCCTGGTTGCGGGTCTCGGCGGCCTCGCGGCGCTTGCGGTCCTCCTCGGCGTACTGCTCGGCGTCCCGCATCATGCGGTCGATCTCGTCCTTGGGCAGCGCGGAGCCGCCGGTGACTGTCATCTTCTGCTCGCGGCCGGTGGCCAGGTCCTTGGCGGAGACGTGCATGATGCCGTTGGCGTCGATGTCGAAGGCCACCTCGATCTGCGGGACGCCGCGCGGGGCGGGCGGCAGTCCGGTGAGGTCGAAGACGCCGAGCTTCTTGTTGTAGGCGGCGATCTCGCGTTCGCCCTGGTAGACCTGGATGCCGACCGAGGGCTGGTTGTCGGTGGCGGTGGTGAAGATCTCCGAACGGCGGGTGGGGATCGTGGTGTTGCGCTCGATCAGCTTGGTCATGATGCCGCCCTTGGTCTCGATGCCGAGGGACAGCGGGGTGACGTCCAGCAGCAGGACGTCCTTGACGTCGCCGCGGATGACGCCGGCCTGGAGGGCCGCGCCGACGGCGACGACCTCGTCGGGGTTGACGCCCTTGTGCGGGTCCTTGCCGGTGAGTTCGCGCACCAGGTCGGTGACGGCGGGCATGCGCGTCGAGCCGCCGACCAGGATGACATGGTCGATCGCGGAGAGCTTCACCCCGGCGTCCTTGACCGCCTGGTGGAAGGGCGTCTTGCAGCGTTCCAGGAGGTCCTCGGTGAGTTCCTGGAACTGGGCGCGGGTGAGCTTCTCGTCCAGGTGCAGCGGGCCCTCGGCGGAGGCGGTGATGTAGGGCAGGTTGATGGTGGTCTCGGAGGAGGAGGACAGTTCGATCTTGGCCTTCTCCGCGGCCTCGCGGAGGCGCTGCACGGCCATCTTGTCCTGGTTGAGGTCGATGCCGTACTCGCCCTTGAAGCGCTTGGCGAGGTACTCGACGACGCGCTGGTCCCAGTCGTCGCCGCCGAGGTGGGTGTCGCCGTTGGTGGCCTTGACCTCGATGACACCCTCGCCGATGTCGAGGAGGGAGACGTCGAAGGTGCCGCCGCCGAGGTCGAAGACGAGGACGGTGTGGTCGTTCTCCTTGTCCAGGCCGTAGGCGAGCGCGGCCGCGGTGGGTTCGTTGATGATCCGCAGGACGTTCAGGCCGGCGATCTCTCCGGCCTCCTTGGTGGCCTGCCGCTGGGTGTCGTCGAAGTACGCCGGGACGGTGATCACGGCGTCGGTGACGTCCTCGCCGAGGTAGGACTCGGCGTCCCGTTTGAGCTTCTGCAGAACGCGGGCGGAGATCTCCTGTGCGGTGTACCGCTTGCCGTCGATGTCCCCGTGCTCGGGGAACCGCCAGTCGCGATCGCCCATGTGGCGTTTGACGGAGCGGGCGGTGCGCTCGACGTTGGTGACGGCCTGCCGCTTGGCGACCTCGCCCACCAGCACCTCGCCGTTCTTGGCGAACGCCACCACCGAGGGCGTGGTCCGGGCGCCCTCCGCGTTGGCGATCACGGTGGGCTCGCCGCCCTCGAGCACCGCGACCACCGAGTTGGTGGTCCCCAGGTCGATCCCGACCGCGCGTCCCATCGCCGTCCCCTTCCGCCAGGGCACATCTCTGGACTTCCAGCCCAAAACTTGAGCGGCCTGTTGTCAATAGCTTGAGTGGACTCTTGTCAGCCTGTGGGTGTGCGGGTGTGGGCGCGGAGCTGGAGTGCGCGCCGGGGGCGGTCGGTGATCAGCACGTCCACGCGGGGATCGGCGAGGAAGGTGCGCATCAGGGGGTCGTCGTTGACCGTCCACACCATGGTGAACAGCCCGTGCCGGGCCGCCTCGCGCAGCACGCCGGCCCGGGCCGCCGGTGGTGCACGGCGATCCCGTCGGCGCCGCAGGCGCGCACCCGGCGCATGGGCCGCAGCTCGCCCGAGGCGGGTGGCCAGGAGGCGGCCGCGGGGGACGTCCCTGCGGTCGCGGCCGAGGGAGAGCCCGGTGCGCACGCCGGGGAAGGCTGCGGTGATCGCGGCGACGGAGCGGTCCTCCAGGGTGGTGGCGACGAATCCGTCCGGGCCGAGCAGGGCGACGGCGCGGTCGATCAGCTCCCGCTCGTGGCCGGTCTCCTTGAGGTCGAGGTGGGCCAGGAGCCGTCCGGCGATCAGCTGCAGGATCTCCTCCACCACCGGTACCGGCCGCCCGGCGCGGGCGCACAGCTCCGCGTGGGTGAGCGTGGACAGCGGCGGCCCGTCGCCGCACACGCGGGCGTCGTGGTGGACCACGAAGACCCCGTCCGCGGTGCGGCGGACGTCCAGCTCGGCGTAGTCGGCGCCGGCGGCGACGGCGTCCTCGTAGGCCTCGCGGGTCGCCGGTGCGGTGCGCTCGGAGCCGCCCTGGTGGGCGGAGACGGCGGGCCCGGAGGACGGCCGCAGCCGCAGGGCCTCTGCTTCCGGTGGCCGCACGGCCACTCCTTCCCCTGGGCGCGCCGCAGCCCGCCCCTGCGCGGGGCGGTCTGCGGGGTCCGGCAGGTCGGGCGGGTCAGGCGAGCTTCGCCGTGAGGGTGATGTCGGTGCCCGTCAGCGCCTGGCTCACCGGGCAGTTGACCTTGGCCTCCTCGGCGGCCGAGAGGAACGCGGCCTCGTCCATGCCGGGGACGGTGCCCTCGACGGTGAGGTGGATGGCGGTGATGCCCTCGCCCGGTACGAAGGTGACGTCGGCGGAGGTCACCAGACGGGTGGGCGGGGTGCCGGCCTTGTCGAGGATGTTGGAGAAGGCCATGGAGTAGCAGCTGGAGTGCGCGGCCGCGATCAGCTCCTCGGGACTGGTCTTCCCATTGGCCTCCTCGGCCCGCGACGCCCAGGTGACCGGCTGGTCGCCGATGCTGCCGGAGGAGTCGAAGGTGACGACCCCGCTGCCCTGGAACAGGTTGCCTTCCCAAACGGTGTGTGCGGAGCGCGTGGCTGCCATGACGCTTCCTTTCGCGAGATGTCCTGCCGTGTGTCCCGGCGGTGCCGGGGCCGGGAGTCCCGCCGCAGCGGGTTCCCGCACCCATCCGATCACACTCCGGCTCAGCTCACCCGGAAGACGGGCCCCTTCGCGGTGAACGGCAGCCGTGCGCCGCGCGGGATCAGGTAGGCGTGCTCGCGCCGCACCCGCAGGACGTCGCAGTAGCCGTCGGTGATGACCAGGACCGGCGCGGTGGGCGGGAAGTCCTCGGCGCGCTGCAGCAGGTCGATGCCGGGCTGCAGCACGGTGCCGCCGCGGCCGTGCACCCGTACCCGGCCGGCGATCTCGGTGACCGGCAGGTACCCGGCGTCGTGCGGGGCGGCGTCGCAGAACACCACCCGGGCGGCCGGTACGTCCCGGGCCTCGGCGTAGGAGGCGATGGCGCCGAGGACCTTGCCGAGCAGGGTGCGGTCCATGGAGCCCGCGTCAGGCCGCGCGCTGGCGGCGGGGTTCCTCGGGGGCGCGCGTCGAGCCGGACTCGTTCAGCCAGCGGCGCAGCACCTGGTGGACCTGCTCCGCGCCGACCAGTTCGGCGTCCTCGGCGACGGGCGGGGACAGCGCGAGCGGGGACAGCAGGAAGGCGCGCGACTGGGCGCCGCCGAGACCGCCGTGCGAGCCGATCTGCTCCTCGAAGGCGAGGACCTCGCCGTCGGCCGGGTCGTAGGCCGAGTTGACCATGATGTCGGCGGTGTGCGGGAAGGTGTGGGTGCGGCGTACGGCATCGGCGGCGCCGGGGCCGAACGGGGCGAGCGGGCCGGGGTTGTCGTCGAGTTCGGCGAGCGGGATCTCGGCGCCGTGCGCCCCGAGGACGACGCCGCCGTGCCGTTCGCTGCGCACCAGCAGGAAGCCGATGCCGGGGTGGTTGGCGAGGGTGGGCAGCAGTGCGGGGTGCCGGGCGTCGATATCCTCCTTGGTCATCCGGTGCGGCACGTCCGGGAAGGAGATCAGGCCCAGGTTGCCGGAGGCCAGCACGACGGGTTCCGAACCGCGCGCGGGGCGGTAATGCTCGGCACCCTCCTCCACTGGCCTGCGCAGCGCCGCCCGCACGGCCGCCCGGGCTTCGGCGCCGCTGCGGGTGCGGCGTGCCCGGCGCGGCACCGGCAGGCCGCAGCCGGCCCTGACCAGGTCGCCCAGGGTGAGGCCGTAACGGGAGCGGAAGGTCTCGCCTGGGCTCTGCCCGTGGTCGGAGAGCACCACGATCCGGTACGGGCGCGGGGCGTGCTCGGCGACCTTCTCGATCAGGGCGAGGGCCCGGTCGAGGCGCTGCAGGACCTTCTCGGCGTCGCGGCTGGTCGGGCCCGAGTGGTGGGCCACCTCGTCGTAGGCGACCAGGTCGGCGTAGACGGCGGTCCGGCCGGCCAGCAGGTCGCCCATCACGGCGGCGACGACCACGTCCCGTTCCACGACGGTGGCGAAGGCCCGCACGAACGGATACAGGCCGCCGCGGGACACGCACGGGCGCTGCTTGGTGAACCGGGCGCGGGTGGACTGGCCGATCTCGCGGCCCGCCTCGGCGACGAAGGACAGCGCGGTGCGGACGGCGTTGGCGGGGTCGGAGAAGTAGGCGAAGTAGCCGGCCCGGGAGCGGTTGAGCGGGCCGCGCCGGCGGGTGGCGATGGACAGCACCAGCGCCTGCTCCTCCGCGCCGCCGCTGAACAGGTTGCCGCGGCTGGCGCCGTCGCCGGCGAGCAGCCCGGCGTGTCCGGTGCGCTCGATGGCGCGGGCCTGGAGCTCGGCGGCGCTGGTGGGGCGGTTGCAGACCATCACCTCGCGGCGCGCCTTCTCGTACCAGCGGAAGGCGGGCACGTCGAAGTTGCTGCCGTGCAGGATGCCGAGCTGGCTGGCGCCGGTCTGGCTGGACCAGTCGGTGCGCCAGCAGGTGAGCCGGTGCGTGGCCCTGCGGCCGCGCGCCGCGCCCTGGCCACCCTCGCCGGCGCCCCCTCCGTCGTCGCGCTTGCCGTCTCCTCGGCCGGCGCTCTTGCCGTCTCCTCTGCCGTCGTCCCTGCCGAGCCAGCGGGCGACGGTGGGCATCAGGCCCTTGCCGACGGCGTCCAGCAGCACGTCGTAGCCGACGCCGTCGAGCTGCAGGAAGAGGGTGCCGGGGGTGGACGGGCAGGGCGGCCCGGTGCGGCGTCTTCGGTGGGCGAGCCGGTACAGGCGGCGCCGGTAGGCGTCGTCGTCGCGGACGGCCAGGGCGGCGCCGGTGGCCGAGGCGACCGCGGACATCACGGCGGCGACCACCACCGCGGTCTGCGGTGCGGCGGAGCCGCGTTCGACCGGGTTGACCCACAGCGCGACCCACAGCAGGGCGCCGTTGAGGAAGAACACCAGCAGGCCGAGGACCAGCGCCGGCACGAGCAGCAGCAGGCGCACCAGCAGCGGCCACACCAGCGCGGACAGCAGACCGAAGGCGCCCGCGCCGAGCGCGGCGGTGACCGCGATGTCGGTGGCGCTGTCCCCGTCCGCCGAGCGCAGCCGGAAGTCGGGCAGGATCCCGGCGAGCACCAGCATGGTGAGTGTGGACACCGCCCACACGGCGATGCTCCGCCCGGTCTGACTGGCGATCCGCCGCCACCGCCCGCGGTCCACGCCGGAACACCTCCCCACCCGATTCGTCCTGGCCGGTCCCCATTCACCTTGTCACAACGGCCGGACGTGCCCCCGCGTCCCCGGCTGCGTCCCGGAGAGGACCCTGATCCGTCCCCCACGCACCCCTGACGCACCCCCGGTCCCCTGAACCTTCCTGAGCCTTCCTTGGTCTCCCCCGACTCCCCTTGATCTCCCCCGAGTCCCGTGCTCTCCCCTTGCTCTCCCCCGAGTCCCCTACTCTCCCCTTGCTCTCCCCCTGCGTCCGCCTGGTCCCCTGAGTCCCCCTGCCCCTGCTCACCCTCCCGGAGGCGGGCGCGGCTCAGCAGCCGTCGTATCTCGCCGTCGGCATGGACAGCCGCCGGTGCACGCGGGCCTTCATCGCGGCGTCGTAGCAGGGTTCGGCGCGGCCCACCGTCTCCACGCGGACCCCGCGCCGGGCGCACTCCGCGGTGAACTCCTCCACCGACGACAGGGCGCTCTCCAGCACCCGCCGACTGGGCGCGACGAACAGATCGGTGCCCGGCCGCACCCCCTCCCACAGGGCCCCGTGGTCGGGGCGCAGCCCGCGCACGAGAAGCTCCCGGGTGACGACATAGCCGCGTTCGGCGGCCCAGCGGGCGCACATGGCGTGCTGGCTGCGGGAGTCCACCAGGAAGGGGTCGGCGTCCAGTTCCTCCAGCGGCGTCAGACTCGCGATCGCCGTCACCCGCACCGGCCCCATGGCGCCCCCTCACCTCCGGTTTTCGCCGCCGACCCTACTCCTGCCCGTACGCTTCGGGGAGTCGCACGAAGGAGGCGAAGAGGTGCCGGTGGAGATCACCTGGTGGGGTCACGCCACGTGCACGGTCGAGGATTCGCACACCCGTGTCCTGACCGACCCCCTGTTCGCACGCCGGCTGGCGCACCTGCGGCGCAGGCGCGGCGCACTCCCTCCGCCCGACGCGCGCTACGCGGACGTCGCACTCGTCTCCCACCTGCACGCCGACCATCTCCATCTGGCCTCCCTGGCCCGGCTCGCGCCGGGCACGCGCCTGCTCGTGCCCCGGGGTGCGTCCCGTGCGGTGCCGGGACTGCGCCGGCTGACGCATCTGCGCGTGAGCGAGGTGGCGCCGGGCGATGTGACACAGGTCGGGCGTGTCGTGGTGCGGGCGGTTCCGGCCCGGCACGACGGGCGGCGGCTGCCGCTGGGCCCGCACCGCTCCCCCGCCCTCGGCTATGTCGTGGAGGGCGAGGCGCGCACCTACTTCGCGGGTGACACGGGCCTGTTCGACACGATGGCCAAGGAGGTCGGGCCGGTCGACGTGGCGCTGCTGCCGGTGGGCGGCTGGGGGCCGTACCTCGGAGACGGGCATCTGGACGCGCGGCGGGCCGCCGAGGCGCTGGCGCTGCTGGGCGCGTCCCGCGCGGTGCCGGTGCACTACGGCACGTACTGGCCGATCGGGATGGATGCCGTGCGCCCGCACGAGTTCCACGCGCCGGGCGACGAGTTCGCGCGGCTGGCGGCCCGGCACGCTCCCGGGGCCGTGGTGCACCGGCTGCGGCACGGCGAGAGCGTGCGCCTGGAGGTCACTCGGTGATTCTGCCCGCCGCCCTGCTGCCGGCGGCCGGTGCGCCGTGGCCCGCCGCTGCCGTGCTGGCCGCCGCGCCGGCGACCGAGGCGCCCGAGGCGACCCAGCAGGCGATCGGCTATCCGTCGCTGTTCCTGCTGGTGCTGATCGGGGCTTTGGTGCCGGTGATCCCGACGGGTGCGCTGGTGAGTTCGGCGGCCGTGGTGGCGGTGCATCGGATGGCGCCGTTCTCGATGGTGCTGGTGTTCGTCACGGCGTCGCTGGCCGCGTTCCTCGGGGATGTGACGCTGTACTGGCTGGGGCGGCGCGGGATGGGGTCGCGGAACGGCTCGCGCTGGCTGGAGGCGATCCGGGCGCGTGCGCCGGAGGACCGGCTGGCCCAGGCGCAGGCGAGGCTGGCCGATCACGGGGTGACGGTGCTGGTGCTGTCCCGGCTGGTGCCGGCCGGCCGCCTCCCCGTGATGCTGGCCTGTCTGGTCGCCGAGTGGCCGCTGCGCCGTTTCGTCCGCGGCAATCTGCCCGCCTGTCTCGCCTGGACGGCGGCGTATCAGCTGATCGGCGTGCTCGGCGGTTCCCTGTTCCCCGAGCCGTGGGAGGGCGTGGTGGCCGCGGTGGCGCTGACGCTGCTGATCAGCACGGCGCCGGGCGTGTGGCGCCGGCTGCGGCACCGCTGAAGGGCCGGCCGCCCCGCGGCCCCGGTGGTCACTCCAGGACGCGCGAGGCTCCCACCGGCAGGTCCCACAGGTGGTCGCGGGGCAGGCCCGCGGCCGCCCACGCCGCACGGACACGGGTCAGGGGCTCCAGGACGGGCTCGGCGGAGAGGATGAAGGTGCCCCAGTGCATGGGGGCCATGTGCCGGGCGCCCAGGTCCTGAAAGGCGCGCACCGCCTCCTCCGGGTCGCAGTGGACGTCCTTGAGCCACCAGCGGGGGTCGTAGGCGCCGATGGGCAGCAGGGCGAGGTCGATTCCCGGGTAGCGGCGGCCGATGCGGGAGAACCAGTGGCCGTAGCCGGTGTCGCCGGCGAAGTGGACGCGGGGGCCGTCCGGTGCGGTGATCACCCAGCCGCCCCACAGGGAGCGGCAGGTGTCGGTGAGGGTGCGCTTGGACCAGTGGTGCGCCGGGACGAAGTCGAAACGCACGCCCCGCAGTTCGGCGGCCTCCCACCAGTCCAGCTCGGTGACGGTGGTGAAGCGGCGGCGGTGGAACCAGCGGGCGAGGCCGGCCGGCACGAACACCGGCGTGTCGCGGGGCAGCCGGCGCAGAGTGGGGGCGTCCAGGTGGTCGTAGTGGTTGTGGCTGATCACGACCGCGTCGATCCGGGGCAGCGCCTCCCAGGCGACCCCGACCGGAGTCATGCGGGCCGGGGTGCCGAGGATGCGGCGGGACCACACCGGGTCGGTGAGGACGGTGAGCCCGCCGATCTGCAGCACCCAGCTGGCGTGACCGGCCCAGGTGACGGCGAGGCCGCGGGCATCGACGCGGGGCAGCGGTCCCGGCTCGTAGGGCAGCCGGCGGATGTCGGCCAGCCCCTCCGGGCCGGGTCGTACGGCGCCCTCACGGGCGAAGCGGGCGAAGGCCTTCAGGCCGGGCAGCGGGGCGGTGAGCCGGTCGTGGAAGGTGCGCGGCCACACGCGCCGTTCGGCGAGCGGGCGGGGTTCCGCGAGCGGCGGGTACGGGGACGCGACGGGGGACGGTGACACGGGAGAGGCCGGCTTCGGGGAGCGGGGGGCCGGCCGGCCGGTTTCCGGCGTGGTGGTGCGGGTGGTGGTTGTCGGCTCGGACTGCTGCGTCATCGAGGAGGCTCCCATCGCTGAGCGTCGTCACGAAGTTCGTCGAAGACCGACTGCACGCGCTTCAACGCGCGTTGTACATGCGGCAGTTCCAACGGTGCGGGCGCGCCGAGAGATTCCGCGCGGAGCTCGGTGGTGTCGCCCAGCAGGGGGGCGGTGCCGAGGCGCACGCGCGGGGCCTCGAGGTCGTCGCCGAAGCGGTGGCCGCCCGGCGCGGGCATGCCCATCCGGGCGGTGAGGAAGTCCTCCAGTTCCTGGGCGTCGCCGATGCCGCGGGCGGTCAGCGCGGGTGCCAGCGGCGTGAGGTCGACGTAGAGGTGGCGGCCGCACTGCGGGGGCGGGACGAGGGCTCCGGCGGCGGCGATGACGTCGTGCGCCGCGCCGGCCACCAGGGCGTGCAGGCGCACGGAGTCGGCGACGCGCCGGGCGACCGGCTCGGGTTCGGTCAGCGCGTATCCGGCCGCGGCGGCGACCGGTGCGGCCACCCGGGCGTCGAGCGCGGTGAGCGCGTCCAGCACCCGGGCGTGCAGCGCGGCCGCCTCCTCGCCGGCCGGGAAACGGGCGATCGCGGCGGGCCAGCCGGGCGGCAGCAGGGCGCCGGAGAGGTCGGTGACGACGGTGACCTGCCCGGGCAGCATCTCGGCGGGGCTGAGCAGCACCGTGTCGTGCGGGGCGTGCACGGTGTCGCGCCAGGTCTCGTCGCTGACCGGGTGCAGTCCCTCGCCGACCGCGGCCTCCAATGTCTCGTGCAGCAGTTCGGGGGCGGTGACGGTGGCGGTGGGGTCGTCGGCGACGGACAGCACCAGCAGCCGCGGGTCGCCGCCCTCCGCCCGTACCCGCCGCACGGTCTCGAGCAGCGCGTACGCGTCGGGCACGCCCCCGCTGCCGGCCGGTGTCGGCACATGGAAGGCGGGTCTGCCGAGCAGCCGGGCGTAGGGCGCCCACCAGGCGGGGCAGGGCCGGGGCACCAGGACGTCGCCGCCGATGGCCGCGGTCAGGGCGACCAGCAGCGCGGGGGCGCCGGGGGCGACGGCGATGCGGTCGGTCCCGTCGGGCAGTCCCCGCCGCTCCCAGTAGCCGCGGGCGGCCTCCAGCAGGGCGGGGCCGCCGCCGACGGGTTCCGCGGCCGGGCGGGACGCGGCGGCGGCGAGGACCCCGGCGAGTTCGGGCAGCACGGGCAGCCCGTCGTCGGGGACGGCAGGTCCGAAACGGACCGGTCCATGGCCTTCCGGGTCGGTCCGCATCGGTGCCTCCGCGCAGTGACTGGCCTGTCGTGATGCCGGGGCCCGGTGGGGTGCCCCAGGCGTCTTACGTACCCACGGTGCCCCGGAGGCATGGGCCCCGCCACGGGTCGCGTGCCGCACGGCACGGCCGTCCCGGGCGGGGAACGGCGCCTCACCGGCGGGCCCGGCCGGGGACGCTCACCTGTGGCGGCCGGGGTCCTTGCGCCGACCGAGGAGCCGGTGCGCGGCGGCGCCGAACGCGCCCGCGATCAGCAGCCCGCCCGCGGCGAGGGCGGGCACGGAGTCGGTGAGGGAACCGCCGTCGCCGGCGTGGACGCCGCCCGGGGCCCGGGGCCTGTCGCAGTCCGGGTCCTTGCCGTGGCTCGCGGACGGCTTGGCGGTGGGCTTGCCCGCCCCGCTCTCCCAGAGCCGGGTGGCGTCCTCGGCCGCCAGGGGGTCGTCGGCTGCCAGGGGCTCATCGGCTGCCAGGGATTCGTCGGTGGCCGGAGTGTCCGGTTCCTCGGACAGCAGGCCGGCGGCTCCGCCGCTCTGCGGCACGGTCTCGTCCGCCGATGTGCCGCCGCTGTCGTCGGCGTCGTCCGTGTCGTCGCTGTCGTCGGTGTCGTCGGTGTCGTCGGGGATGAGCGTGTCGTGCTCCTGGGCTGACAGCTCCTCCTCCGCGTCGAGGATCTCCGTCTCCAGGCTGTCCAGCTCGGCCTCGAGCCCGGCCTCCGCGTCCTTAGCCTTCTTCTGCTCCTTCTGGTCCTTCTGCTCCTTCTGGCCCTTCTTGTCCTCGGCTTCCTTCTCCTCGGCACTGCCGCTCTGCCCCTGCCACGACTGGTGCCCCTGCTGCGGGGGGCAGGTGGCGGAGGGGGCGGCGTCTCGTTCCGGCGGCGCGAACGGGCTCGCGGACGCGACCGGTGCGAGCACGCCGAGAGCGGTGCCGGCTGCGGCGGCGAGGGACAGGGCGCGTACGGTGCGGCGCATGCTGCGGGCTCCTTCGAGCGACGGGTGAGGGGCACGCCGTCTTCCGGCGGGCGGGCCACACACCCATCACAGCCCGCGTCCCGCCGCGCCGCCCGTGTCGGCACCCCGACAGAGTGAACCCCGCGCCGTACGAGGCGCGGGGTCCGGTTGATCGAGGGCCGGGGCGGGGGGGTTCCCAGCCCGAGCGCGGGGTTCCCGGCTCGGAGCGCGGGGTCCGGTCTCAGGCGCAGGCCGGCCGGCGCGTCGCGGCCGGCCGCTTCCTGGGCGCCAGACCTCCCAGGGCTGGGGGCTCAGGCGTCGCCCAGCACCTCGTTGCGGACCCTGCCGCAGGAGCGGCTGATCAGCCGGGAGACGTGCATCTGCGAGATGCCCAGCTTCTGCGCGATGCTGCTCTGCGTCATGTCCCCGAAGAACCGCATGTAGAGGATGGCCCGCTCCCGCTCCGGCAGCGCGGCGATCCGGTCCTTGACGGCCTCCCGGTCGACCACGGTGTCCAGCGCCGGGTCCGGCGCCCCGAGGGCGTCGCTGAGCGAGTAGCCGTCGTCGCTGCCGGGCAGTTCCGCGTCCAGGGACAGCGCGGAGAAGCTCTCCAGCGCCTCCTGCCCGTTGCGCACCTCCTCCTCGCTGAGGTCGGTGCGCTCGGCGATCTCGGCGACCGTGGGCCGGCGGCCGGAGGTCGTGTTGGACAGGTCCTGGGCGGCGACCCGGACCTTGTTGCGCAGCTCCTGGACCCGGCGCGGCACGTGCAGGGTCCACATGTGGTCGCGGAAGTGCCGCTTGATCTCGCCGGTGATGGTGGGCACCGCGTAGCTCTCGAAGGCGTTGCCCAGCTCGGGGTCGTAGCGGTCGACGGCCTTGACCAGGCCGAGCGCGGCGACCTGGCGCAGGTCCTCGAAGGCCTCGCCGCGGCTGCGGAAGCGTCCGGCGAGGCGGTCGGCCATGGGCAGCCAGGCCTGGACGATCTCGTCCTTCAGGGCGTCCCGCTCGGTGCCGGGCGGCAGTGCGGCGAGCCGGCGGAAGGCGTCGGCGGTGTCGGGGGCGTCGTCGTGCGGGTGGGGCTTGGTGCGGGTGGGCATGGTGCCTGAATCCTCGAAGTGCTCGGGGACGGATGGTCACCGTGGGAGGCGCGCCTGAGATGTGGGACAGGAGCACCGGGCTGCGGCGTGCGCCGCCCTCCACGGACGTGCCTCCTGTCCGAAACACTGTGAGTCCTCCTGCCCCCGCGCCCGCCCGCCAAACCTCCCGCGCAGGTTTTCCGGGGACGCGGCCGGTCACTCGTACGGCTCCGCGAGGCCCGTTCACCGCTGACGTCCGGGAGGGCGTACATGGGTATGAAGGTCGCCGATCAGGTCCTGCACAGGCTGCGGGGGGTGGAGCACGTCTTCGGCTACCCCGGGGACGGCATCAACGGCCTGCTGGCGGCCTGGGGCCGGGCCGGGAACGAGCGCCGGAGTTCATCCAGGCGCGGCACGAGGAGATGTCGGCCTTCCAGGCGGTCGGCTACGCCAAGTTCAGCGGGCGGCTCGGGGGCATGCCCTCCGGGTCACCAGTCCCGCGCCGCACAAACCCGCAGGGGAGTCCCGCGCCGCACAAACCCGCAGGGGGCGGGCGGGGGCGCGGTCGCTGGACATCCGTCGGTGTCCGGCCGTGTCGGTCTCCGTGTGCCGGGTACGCGGTGCGGACCCCCGATGGATGTGGAGGGAGACATGCAGCGAGGCAGTGACCGGCTGAGCGTTCACCGTGACGACGAGATGAAGCACGAGCTGCAGGGTCTGCTGAGGTCCGGGCACCCCACCCGCACCGAGGAGTGGCACGACCCGGAGCCGTCCGCCGACGACGACCCCGAGGTGGCCTTCGGCCCGGTGACGCCGGGTCGCGCGCCGACGTCGCTGGAGGCGGTGCGGCTCGAACTGGCCCGGTTCCTGAGCCGTGGCGCGTTCCCCGCGGGCCCGCGCGAGCTGATGCGCGCCCTGGACCGGCGGCACGCGCCGGACGCGCTGGTCGAGGCGCTGGAGCGGCTGCCCCGGCACGCGCGCTACGCCAATCTGCAGGAACTCGCCGAGGCGCTGACACGGGAGACGGAGACGGCGTAGGCGGTGCGGACCGGAAGAGACGACCAGTCATGGCCGAGTACGTCAAGGACGTGATGACTCCGGGCGTGGTCGCCGTGCGTCCGGGCGCCTCGCTCGTCGAGGCGGCGCAGCTGATGCGTTCGCAGAACATCGGCGATGTGGTGGTGGCCGACGGCCAGCAGGTCGTGGGCGTGCTCACCGACCGGGACATCACCGTCCGGGCGGTCGCCGACGGTGCGGATCCGATGAGCGTCAGCGTCGGCTCGGTGTGCTCGCGGGAGCCGCTGACGCTCGGCCCGGACGACCGGGTGTCGACGGCGGTGGCCCTGATGCGGCAGAAGGCCGTGCGCCGGATCCCGGTCGTGGAGAACGGCCTGCCGGTCGGCATGGTGAGCCTCGGCGACCTGGCCGAGGCGCAGGATCCCGGTTCGGCGCTGGCGGACATCAGCCGCGCGGAACCGGACGAGTGACGGACGAATGAGAACCGCGCGCAGCAACAACTGTGGGGAAAGGACGTGAGGACTGTCATGCGTATCGCGTTTCTGGCCGCGCCCGAGGGTGTGGAGCAGGTCGAGCTGACCGAGCCCTGGCAGGCTGCGGTCGGCGCAGGGCACGAGCCGGTGCTCGTGTCGACGAAGCCGGGGAAGATCCAGGCGTTCCATCATCTCGACAAGGCGGACACCTTCCCCGTGCAGGAGGTGGTCGGCGAGGCGTCGGCCGGTTCCTTCGACGGGCTGGTCCTGCCGGGCGGGGTGGCGAACCCCGACTTCCTGCGCATGGACGCCAAGGCTGTCGCGTTCGTGCGGGACTTCTTCGAGGCGGGACGGCCGGTGGCCGCGATCTGTCACGCGCCGTGGACGCTGATCGAGGCGGACGTGGTGCGCGGCCGGGTGCTCACCAGCTGGCCGAGCCTGCGGACGGATCTGCGCAACGCCGGGGCGACCTGGGTGGACGAGCAGGTGAAGGTCTGCGACCACGCGCCGAGCAAGCTGGTCACCAGCCGCAAGCCGGCCGACCTGAAGGCGTTCTGCGGGACGCTGCTGGAGGTGTTCGCCGAGGAGAAGGAGAAGCAGGCGGCCTGAGAGCAGGCCCATGGCCCCTGAGGGCCGGGGCGGCGACGCCGGGGAGCTGGACGGATGCGTTCAGGTCCCCGGCGTCGTGGGTGTGGCGGAGTCCGCGCAGTCGCGTTCGCGGGCGCCCTCGCGGGTGCGGGACGCGGCGACGAGGCGGTCCGGGTTGCGGCGCAGATACTCGCCCTCGAGCTGCGCCATGCGCTCGTTGTGGGTGCGCAGCGCGTCGTTGGACCCGTACAGCAGGGTGTCGTGCCGTGTGCGGTGGATGTTCTCCAGCTCTTTCATCAGCTGCTGGTCGTTCAGGTGGCTCGGGTCGACTCCGGTCATCGTGTGCCCCGCTCGTCGTGTTCGTGTGTGCGGTCCGGGTACCCGCCCGGTCCTGACCACAAGCACTGCCCCGAGCGCCATCCGGGAGGGAGCCATGGATCTCGCGTTTCTGCATCCACTTTACGAACATTCCGGCCCCTGGGCCTCGGTGTACGTCGGCACCTCCCGGCACACCGAGGACACGCCCCACGAGCGGCATCTGACCGCCCGGGCGATGGCGGGCGAGCTGGCCGGGCAGGGCGCGGACGAGGCGACCTGCCGGGCGGTGAGCCATGCGATCGACGAGCTGCGGCACTCCTCGGAGCCGCACGGCCGGGCGATGTTCGCCCGCGGGGGCGAGGTGGTGCTGGACCCTCCGCTGGCCCGCGCGCCCCAGCGCGACCAAGCCACCTGGGCGCCGCTGCCCCGGGTGACCCCGCTGCTGGAGCTGGCCGGGGAGGATCCCGTGTGCATCGTCGCGTACGTCGACCGCAAGGGCGCGGACTTCGAGCTGCGCAGCGCGCTGGGCCGGGACGACGCCGGCGGGGTGACCGGACGGCAGTGGCCGGTGCACCGCACCAGCTCGGTCGACTGGTCCGAGCGGCACTTCCAGCTGCGGGTGGAGAACACCTGGGAGCACAACGCGGCGGAGATCGCCGACGCGCTGGCGGTGAGCCAGGAGGAGACCGGGGCCGATCTGCTGATCCTGGTCGGTGACGACCGCGAGCGGCACGAGGTGCGCGGGCGGCTGCCGCAGCGGCTGCACCATCTGGTGGTGGAGGCCTCGCACGGCGCCGGCAGCAGGCTGCTCGGCGACGACGTGGACCGGGCGCGGAACGAGCATGTGCAGGCGCACGCGGCGGCCGAGCTGGAGCGGTTCCTGGCCGCCCGAGGCCGCGACGACGCGGGCGGCGCGGGCGCCGTGGAGGGGGTGCCGGCGCTGGTCGAGGCGGCGCGCGAGCACCGCATCGACGAGCTGCTGATCCGCCCGGACGGGCCGGACGCGCACCGCGAGGTGTGGATCGGTGAGGACCCGGACCAGCTGGCGGTGCGCCGCACCGAGCTCAAGACCCTGGGCGAGCAGCGGTCCTGGGCGGCCCGCGCGGACGACGCGCTGGTCCGCTCGGTGGTGACCACGGACGCCGAGGCGCTCGTCGTCACCTTGGTCCCCGGCCTGGACGACGACACCCCGGTGGGCGGCCTGGGCGCGCTGCTGCGCTGGAAGTGAGCGGAGTGACGGTCCGTCGGGAGGCGGGCCCTCCCGCGGTCGGCTAGGGGGGCGTAGGCGAGCTGGGCGGCCTCGTCGTCGACGGTCATGACGGCGTGCTCGGCCCGGTCGACGGCGCGGGCGGCCTCGCGGATCCGGGGCGGTGCGACGGAGACGAGCAGGTCGCGGACGGTGGTCTCGTCGCGTACGGAGCCGACGAACTGGCGCATCACGCCGAGGCCGCCGCTGACGGTGACAGATCCGGCGTGCGGTTTCAGCTCGCCGGACAGGAGGCGGAGCAGGGTGGTCTTGCCCGCTCCGTTCGGTCCGATCAGGGCCATGACGGCGCCCTCGCCGACCCGGAAGGAGACATCGCCCAGGAGCGGCCTCCCGTCGGGGAGGTAGTACTCCAGGTGTGCTGCTTCCAGATGGCCCATGGGAGCCGATTGTCCGAGCCGCCCGACCGGGGATCAAACGATTTACCGGGGCGGACGGTCGCCGCCGGACGTCACGCCGGATGACCATTATGTGAAACACAAGTCTCATCATGTGGGTTGGGGGCGTAGCGTGACGAGCGTCCCTGTCATCGCCCGGATTCGCCGTCAAGGCACTGTGGTGGATCGCGGTGGCGGTTCTCGTGGTGTGGCTGCTGGGCTTCGTCATGCGCAGCACCACAGCGGGCGGCGGCCGGGGACGCTGGTACCGGTGGTGACAAAGAGATAGTTCTCCAAGAGCGGTACCCGGCTGCCCCGGGAATGACCGGCCGGCGAAAGCCCGGAAGGTCACTCCCGGGGCAGCAGCGGTCCGAGCGGCCCGAGGTCCAGATTCAGGTCCTCGGGCCGCAGTCCGTAGCGGTCCCGCAGCTCGGCCACGCGGTCCTCGAGCAGCATCAGTGTCAGGCCGATGCGCTCCTCCTGCTCCTCCGTCAGATCGCCCTCGCCGAACCGGCGCACCGCCTGCCGCTCCATCAGCTGGCGCAGCAGCTCCACCACGGTCAGCACGAGCTTGACCAGGTCGCGCTCGACCGTGTCGGGTTCCAGGTCGAGCCGGGCCCGGCGCTTGGCGGACGGCTGCTGGTCGTCTGTCAACGGAGCTCCTCGAAGGGCGACGGGACATTGGCGTTCACCGAGCTGATGAGCGCGTTGAGATCGACGCGGACCAGGTCGACGTCCGCGATGCGCAGCGTGATGTCCCCGGTGATGACGACCCCGCCGGCCAGCAGCCGGTCGAGCAGGTCCACCAGCGCGATCTCACGGCGTTCGACGACGGTCACGGCCTCTCCCTCGCGTTGGGCCGTTCGTCACCGGACGCCGATTCCGGAGCGCTGTCACCGGCGAATGAATAGGCGGCCCACGGGCCGGTGAGTTCCACCCGGATTCCGGGCAATTCGCCCTTCGTCTGGTCCACCTTCTCCACGAATTCCTCGGACCCGGCGCGCGGGACGAGATAGGCGGCATTCAGCACATTGCGCCCGGAGGCGCCGGAGAGCGCGGCATTCTGCGGGGCGTGCAGCCGGGAGTCCTCGGCGACCCGGGACAGGGCCTCGTGCAGCTGGGTCGCGAAGAGCTCGGCGCGCTGCCACAGCTCGTCCTGCGATTTCGTCTGGGAGCGCCGCTGCCGCAGATAGTCCCGGCCGGACGCGGGGCGGGCCGCCGGGGTGGCTGCCTCCTGCTTCGGAGCGTCCTCCAGAAAGACCTTGACGCCCCACTCCACGCGGCCCTCGAGCCGGTCCAGGGTGTCCCGGAACGACTCCTCGCGCGCCTCGATCATCGTCCGTACGCCGCTGTCGTCGCGGAACACGGTGCCGAGCCGGAGCGGCAGCGGTGTGGTGACCGTGGTGAGGGCGTCGATCACCCCTTGGTGGGCGCGGGCGACGCCGGTCAGCCAGTCGAGGTCCTCCAGATGCGCGTGCAGCGGCTCCTCGGCGAAGTCCGCCTCCGGCACATGGCTGACCACGGCCACCAGGCCGTGGTGGGTCAGCAGCCGGGGCGGATCACCCGCCACGCCGGACAGCTGTGCCTGGAGGGGTGTGCTGAAGGGGCGGCAGACGGCGTAGACGTACCGCAGTCCGATCACGGGGCCTCCCTGTGTGCCTGCTCCTGTGCGGACGTCGTGGACGACCGCACCAGGTCGCGGCCGGCCTCCAGTTCCTCCAGTGCGGCCAGCCGTTCCCGCAGCTCCGCGTTCTCCCGGGCCAGTTCGTCACGGCGGGCCCGGGAGGAGAGCGCCGGGTCGGTCTCCCACCAGTCGATGCCCATCTCCTTGGCCTTGTCGACGGAGGCGACGATGAGGCGCAGCTTGATGGTGAGCAGTTCGATGTCGAGCAGATTGATGCGGATGTCGCCCGCGATCACGATGCCCTTGTCGAGCACCCGTTCCAGGATGTCGGCGAGGTTGGCGCCGCCGCCCTGGCCATAGGGCTCGGGAAGGCGGCCGGGGGTCGTCATCGGCGGCTCCCGCCCTCGTCACGGACGCCCTCGTCGTCCGCCTCGTCGTCGTACTCGTCCTCGTCCTCGTAGGTGCCCTCGGGCTCCTCGTCCTCGGGCTCGTCGTCGTAGCCGTCGGCCGGCTCACCCTCGGCGGGCTCCTCGTCGTACTCCCCTTCGGGCTCCTCTCCGGGCTCCTCGTCGTGCTCGCCTTCGCCCTCTTCGTCCTCGTACTCGTCCTCCGGCTCGTCCTCGGATTCGTACTCGTCCTCGGGCTCGCCCTCGGAGGCCTCCGCCCCGGGCTCCTCGCCCTCGGACTCCTCGCCCTCGGCCTCCTCGCGCTCCTGCTCCTCCTCGGCGACGGCGTCCTCGTGGCTGCGGACGACCTCGCCCTCGCGGATCTCACCGCGCCAGCTGTCCTCCTCCTCTCCCTTGATGGTGATGAAGCGGGCGAAGTTCTTCAGGTCCAGCCGGGCCCGGCGGCCCTGGGCGCGCCAGATGTTGCCGGTCTTCTCGAAGAAGCCGGAGGGGTAGTACTCGATGACCAGCAGCACGCGGGTGAGGTTGTCCGCGAGCCGGTGGAAGGAGACGACGCCCTTCGTGGTGCCCTTGGACCCCTCGGAGGTCCAGGCGATGCGGTCGTCGGGGATCTGTTCGGTGGTCTGCGCCTTCCAGCTGCGGTTGGACCACAGGACCTTCGCCTGCCAGTCGGATGTGGTGTCGTCCGACTTGCTGGCGCTCTTGACGCCCTTGGCGAAGGTGCTGAAGTCCTGGTACTGGGTCCACTGGTCGTAGGCCGTGCGCACCGGGACGCCGACATCGATGTGCTCGATGATGACGGTGGGCTTGTTGCCGGCGGTGCGCTTGTTCTTGCTCTTGCCGCCGCCCAGTCCCTTCACCGCGCCCTTGACGCTGTCCTTGGCGCGCGAGGCGCCGAGCTCCAGGGCGCTGCGCAGGGGACCCTTGCCCTCGGCGATCTTGCGTCCGCCGTCCAGGGCGAGCTTGCCGATGCCGGGGCTGTTGCCCTCGGCGATGTCGTTCAGCTTGCCGGTGGTCTCGCCGAGCTTGCGGCCGACGCCGGTGAGCAGGCGGGTGGCCTGGGCGGCGAGGTAGTCCTGCAGCTCGGCCTTGAGGCGGTCGGCGGCCTCGCTGTGCGCGAGACCGGCGAGCGGGTTGCCGCCGCCCTGCCCGCGGGCGGTGTCGCGGGCGGAATCCACTGTGCCGGTCATCGCTCACCGCCTCCCTTCGCGGAACCCGAGCGTCCGTCGCGCGGGGCTGCCGTCTTCTTGGCGGCGGTCGTCCTGCGGGCTGCGGCCTTCTTCGTCGCCGCGGCCTTCTTGCCGGGTGCTTTCTTGGCGGGTGCCCTTTTGGCGGGTGCCTTCTTCGCCGCCTTCTTGGCCGGCGGCTTCTGCGCGGCCTTCCTGGCGGGTGCCTTCCTGGCCGGCGCCCGCTCGTCGGCGGACTCCTCGGCCTCGTGGGCGTCGTCGGCCGAGTCGTCCGGCTCGCGCGCCTCCTGCTCGTCGTCGTACTCCTCGGCGGGCTCCTCGTCCCGCTCGTCGCGGTCGTCACCGTCGCCGGTGCCGCCGCCCGCGACCTGCTCGCGCAGCGCGGCGGTGCGGCCGTGCAGCCGGTCGGCGACGGCGCCGAGCTGCCGCTCGACCAGCGCGCCGGAGGCGGCCTTGCCGACCCCGCGCAGATCGCCGCGCAGCTGGTCCCCGATCTCCTTGAACTGCGGGTTGTTCCGCAGCTGCTGGGAGACCAGGTCCGCGACCATCCGCGGGCCGAGGTTGAGCTTCTTCCCGGCGACGAGGCCGCCGACGGCGACCGCCATCTTCAGCTTCTTCGTCCGTCCGAGAAGGTATCCGGCCCCTATGGCGAGGCCGAGTCCCGTTCGATTCATTGCGGTGCCGTCCCGTCCCCTCTACCCGCGCCTTGGCGCGTCGCGGTCTCCAACCGGTCCAGGAGCTCGTCCTCCTGCTGGTCGAACTCCTCCTCCGTGATCTCCCCGGCTTCCAACTGCTCCTCGAGCCGGGCCAGTCCGGCCCGGATGGCGGCGGGGTCGTAGTAGATGCGCTCCGCCTCACGGAGAACCTGCTTGATGGCCCAGCCGCTGCCGCGCACGGGGGCGAACGGCAGCAGCAGCACCTCGGAGATCAGCCCCATGACCTCACCCCGCTCCGGCGTCCGCCCCGCCCGCGGTGGTGCCCGCCGGCTCGGCCGGGCCGGGCTCGACGAAGCTGTACGGGGGAAGCGGACCGTTCAGGCGCACCTCGAGATGGGGCATGTCCGTGCGGACCTGCTCCACGGCGGCCAGGAAGTTCTCGGCCGTCGCCCGCTCCACCAGATACGAGACATTGCCCAGCCAGCCCGTGGACTCGGGGCCCACGCTCACGGCGTCGGCGGCCGGGTCCAGGGCGCGCTGCAGGACCAGGGCGTCCTCGGCCTCCTGGGCCTTGACCGCCGCGGCGACCATCTCACCCAGGCGCAGCTTGTCGTCGTAACTCCCGCCGTCCGCCTGCCGGTTGGACTCGGCGAGGGCGCGGATCTCCGGGTTGCCGGCCATGACGTGGTGCAGCACGGCCTCTTCGACGTGGTTGGCCTTGACGTTGTACTCGACCCGGCCGTCCAGGGCGCGCAGCCGCTCCTTGTAGTGGTCCGCCCGCTCGGTGAGCACGTGGACGACGGCGTCGTCGTCGGGGGCGACGCTGCCGAAGCGCATCGGCAGCACCGCGCCCGCCGCGCCGATCTCGGCGAGCACGTTCTGGTGGGCGAGGAGCTCCCTGCGCTTGGGGCGCAGGTCCTCGGGCGCGTCACTGACAACGGCCGCGAGGTCGCCCGCCTTCAGCACGCGCAGGGGCAGCGGCGGGTTGCCGACGCCGCCCATGCCCTCGGGGAGCGAGGGGTGCGAGCTCGCCCTGATGCCGTAGACGTAAGTGCTCACTCCTGCTCCTCCTTACGGCGCGACGAGGTGCTCTTGCGGGTACGCGGACGCGACTGGGTCTCGCGTTCGCCCTCACCGTCACGCCCCTGCCGGAAGGCGTCGGAGATGGTCTCGGCGGCGCCGGTCAGGGCGCCCTTGGACTTGCCACGGGCGCCGGACTCGGTGACCTGGCCGACGATGTCGGGAATGCCCGGGTCCTTGCGCGGCCCGGCCTCGAGGTCGAGCCTGTTGCACGCCTCGGCGAAGCGCAGATACGTGTCGACGCTGGCGACGACGACGCGAACGTCGATCTTGAGGATCTCGATACCGACCAGGGACACGCGCACGAATGCGTCGATGACGAGCCCCCTGTCCAGAACAAGCTCAAGCACGTCGTAGAGGCCGCTGCTGCCGCCTCCGCCGCCGGTCTGCTGTGCCGGTACGACTGTCATGCCGGCTGTTCCTCCCTTGTGTGTGGATGCCGGGTGATCTCGCCTGGGCGGCCTAGCGGCCGCCGGACCTGCGCGCGTCCGAACGCCCGCGTTCATAGCGGCGTACGCGGCGGTACCCGGTGAGCTGTCCGTCGGAGTCCAGCTCCACCTGGTAGCTCGCCATCAGGCTCATCGTGTCGGGCACGCGCTCGAGTTCGAGTACCTCGACCTCCAGCGCCCAGCCCTCGTCCGTCTGCTCGAAGGACGTCACCGACTCGGCTTCCATGCCGGTCAGCTCCGCGAGCTGCCCGCGCGCCTGGCGCAGAATCTCCATCGCGGTCGGACGTTTCGCCGTTCTTGTGCTCTCGGCTCTCTTGGTGCTTCGTGTTGGCTTGCGGGACTCGCGTGAGTCTCGGGTTTCCTGTGAACTCAATGGTTCGTCCGGGTCTTTTGTGTTCGCCATGGCCACCTCCCCCTCCGTGTGGCCGCAAGTCTGTTCGCCAAACCCCCGGGACCCGTCCCGATTGCCGCGGCGCTGGTCACCGATGTCCGGCCGCCTCGGTCAGCGGCGTGCGTGCGCCTCGGTGAGCGGCGTGCGTACGCCTCGGTGAGCGGCGTGCGTACGCCTCGGGTCAGCGGCATCCGAGCGCCTCCGTCAGCGGCTTCCGTACAGCTCCCGCAGGCGACGGCGGGCCGGGCCGAGCGCGCGGCCGCGGCGCAGAAGTCCCGCCCAGGGATCCGTGCGGGCCTGCTCCAGCGCGTCGGCGACGGTCCAGCGGCGGGCGGTGAGGCCGGGATCGTCCAGCTGGTCCCAGGCGAGAGGGGTGGCGACGGGGGCGCCCGGCAGTGCGCGCACGGTGTAGGGGGCGACCGCCGTCTGCGCGTAGGCGTTGCGCTGCACGTCCAGGTAGAGCCGGTCGCCCCGGTCCTTCTTGCGGGCGGCGGTGGTGAGCCGGTCGGGATAGGCCCCGGCCAGGGTGTCGGCGACCTCCCGGGCGAAGTCGCGCACTTCGTCGAACGAGTGCCGGCCGTCGAGCGGCACCACCACGTGCAGTCCGCGCGAGCCGGTGGTCATCAGCGCCGAGGGCAGCTTCAGCTCCTCCAGCAGCTCCCCCAGCAGCCGCGCCGCCTCACGTACCGTCCCGAAGTCGTCACCGGCGGGGTCGAGGTCGAAGACCAGCCGGTCGGGGTTGTCCAGCGAGTCCGTGCGCGACAGCCACCGGTGCAGGGTGATGGTCGCCTGGTCGACGAGGTAGAGGAGGGTGGCGGTGTCGTCGCACACCGTGTGCACGACCGTGCCGCCCTCCTTGGGGACCTTGGCCCGGGTGATCCACTCCGGGTAGCTGTCCGGGGTGTTCTTCTGCATGAAGGCGGGCCCGTCGATGCCGTCCGGGCGCCGGTCCAGCATCAGCGGCCGGCCGCGCAGATGCGGCAGCATGAACCGGGCGATGGCCCGGTGATAGTCGACGAGATCGCCCTTGGTGTACTCCTTGCCGTCGCCGCCGCCGGAAGAACCGGAAGAGCCGGGGGAGCCGGAGGAGCCGGGAAACAGCACCTTGTCCGGCCGGTGCACCCGCACCGTACGGCGGCCGGCCCGCACCGAGCGCGCGGCGCCTTCGCTCACGGCACGATCGCCTCCTCCACCAGCAGCCGTCCGGCCGCCGCGATCGACTCCGCGTCGATGCCGGCCGCGTGCAGCTGCTCCTCGGGGGACGCCGAACCGGGCATCGACCGCACGGCCAGCCGCACCAGCCGCGGCACCGGCCGCCCGTCGGTGAAGGCCCCGCTCACCGCGTCGCCGAGGCCGCCCTCGAGGTGGTGGTCCTCGACGGTGACCAGGCAGCCGGTCTCGTCGGCCGCCCGGCGCAGGGTGTCCCGGTCCACGGGTTTGACCGAGTACAGATCGATCACCCGCGCGGCGATGCCCAGCTCCGCCAGCGAATCCGCCGCCTTCAGCGCCTCAGGCACGGTGACCCCGGCCGCGACGAAGGTCAGCCGGTCCTCGCCGGAGGAGCGCAGCACCTTGCTGCCGCCGACGGGGAACCGCTCGTCGGGGCCGTAGATCACCGGTCCGGCGCCGCGGGAGGTGCGCAGATAGCGGATGCCGTCCAGCCCGGCCATGGCCTCGACCAGGCGGGCGGTCTGGTTGGCGTCGCACGGGTACAGCACGGTCGAGCCGTGCACCGCGCGCATCATCGCCAGGTCCTCCAGGCCCATCTGGCTGGGACCGTCCTGCCCGATGGCCACACCGGCGTGCGAGCCGACGAGGCAGAGGCCGGAGCCGCTGATCGACGCCATGCGGACGAAGTCGTGGGCGCGGGTGAGGAACGCGGCGAAGGTGGCCGCGTACGGGTTCCAGCCGCGGGCCGCCATGCCGACGGCCGTGGCGACCATCTGCTGCTCGGCGATGTAGCACTCGAAGTAGCGCTCGGGGTGCTCCTTGGCGAACATCTCCGCGCGGGTGGAGTCGCCGACCTCACCGTCGAGGACGACGACGTCGGCGCGGGCGGTGCCGAGGGCGGCCAGCGCCTCACCGAAGGCGTCGCGGGTCGCCGCCTTCTCGCCCTTGTCCCAGCGGGGCGGCGTGAACTGCCCGGTGGGCACGGAGTGCAGCGCGCGGGCGTCCGGCGGCTGGTGCACCCGGACCGTCAGATCGCGGGGACCGCCGAGTTCGGCGATGGCTTCCTCGGCGTCGGGCAGCGCCTTGCCGTGCAGGCCCTCGCGGTCCTGGACGGCCTCGACGCCCCGGCCCTTGAGGGTACGGGCGAGGATCGCGGTGGGCTGGCCCCGGGTGGACAGCGCCTCCCCGTAGGCGCGGTCCACGGCGTCCACGTCGTGGCCGTCGGCCTCCACGGTGTGCCAGCCGAAGGCCCGGAAGCGGCGAGCGTACGCGCCGAGGTCGTGGCCGTGCCGGGTGGGGCCGCGCTGGCCGAGCCGGTTGACGTCCACGATCGCGACGAGGTTGTCCAGGTGCTCGTACGCCGCGTGCTCGGCGGCCTCCCACACCGAGCCCTCGGCGAGTTCGCTGTCGCCGCACAGCACCCACACCCGGTAGTCGGCGTGGTCCAGGCGCTTCCCGGCCAGCGCGATGCCGACCCCGACGGGAAGTCCCTGCCCCAGCGAGCCGGTGGCGGTCTCCACCCAGGGCAGCTTCCGGGGTGTCGGGTGGCCCTCCAGCCGGCTGCCGAGCTTGCGGAAGGTCAGCAGTTCCTCGTCGTCGATGGCGCCGGCCGCCTTGAACGCGGCGTACATCAGCGGCGAGGCATGCCCCTTGGAGAGCACGAAGCGGTCGTTGCCGGGATGGTCCGGGTGGTCGAAGTCGTAGCGGAGGTGGCGCGCGAGCAGGACGGCCATCAGGTCCGCGGCGGACATCGAGGAGGTGGGATGCCCGGAGCCCGCGGCGGCCGCGGCACGGACGCTGTCCACCCGCAACTGCTGTCCGAGTTCGGCGAGTTCACCGGTGTTCATGAGTCTCCTTGGCCTGGTCGTGGGGCCTGGTCGATGGGGTCCGCGGATGCGGCGGGCCGGGGGGTGGGTGGCGGTCCCGTCGGTCTGATCTGGTCGGGTCTGGTCTGGTCGGGTCGGGTCGGGTCGGGTCACGGAAGGTCGGTGCGCCTGACGGGACCGGGCGCGGGGTGCGCTTCGTCCAGCGCCTCACCGGAGGACGGCCCGGGGCCCGGCTGATTCTTGGCGGGCTCACCACCGGGCTGGTTCTTCGCAGGGTCCCCACCGGGTTGGTTCTTCGCGGCCTCACCGCCCGGCTGGTTCTTCGCCGACTCACCGCCTGGCTGGTTCTTCGCCGGCTCGCCACCCGGCTGGTTCTTCGCGGGCTCCTGGCCGGACCCGCTCCTCGACGCCTTGGCCTTCCCGGGCCCGTCATCCGCGTCACCGTCCCGCGGCGGGCCGTCCGGCACGCGGGCCAGCTCCGGGGACGCCGTGTCCAGCGGCACGGACCAGGACCGTACGAGCCCCAACTGCACGGCCTGGCGCGGCAGTACGGCGTCCAGCAGCCAGTCCGCGGCGACCCGCACCCGGTTGCCGGGCATCGCCGCGAGGTGGTAGCCGCGGGTGACCACACCCGCCGCCACCCCGGACAGAGGAACGCCGAGCGGATTGGCCGCGGCCTTCACCCCGCCGAGGTCCACCACGAACCCGATGTCCTTGTGCCGGTAGGCGCGCCGCTCCCCGTCACCGAAGGACGCGGCGATGTTGTGGGCGCACACCTTGCCCTGCCGCCAGGCGTGCTGCGCGGTCGGCGGCGTGTACTCCCCCGGCCGCTCCAGGTCCGGCACCGCGGCGGCGTCGCCGCAGGCGAACACCTCGGGCCGGCCCGGCACCTGCAGGTGCGGGTCGACCAGCAGCCGCCCGCGTTCCAGGGGCAGGCCGAGGGACTCGGCGAGCGGATCGGGCCGGACGCCCACGCACCACACCAGCGTGCGGGTGTCGACGAACTCGCCGTCGGTGAGCAGCACCCCGTCGTGGGTCGCCTCCTTCACCGAGGTGCCCATCCGTACGTCCACGCCCCGCTCGCGCAGCACCCGGTCGGCGGTGCGCGAGAGCCGCTCGTCCAGCTCGGGCAGCACCCGGTCGGCGATGTCCAGCAGCAGCCACCGCGGCCGCAGGCCGGAGCGCAGCGGATGCTTGCGGACCTGCGCCTCGGTGAACAGCTGCCCGTGCGCGGCGACCTCGGTACCGGTGTAGCCGGCGCCGACCACCACGAAGGTGCAGCGCGCGGCGCAGCTCTTGGGGTCGCCGGCGGAGGCCGCCAGTTCCATCTGCCGGGTCACGTGGTCCCGCAGGTACAGCGCCTCCGGCAGCCCGCGGAAGCCGTGCGCGTGCTCGGCGACGCCCGGGATGGGCAGCAGCTTGTTGACGCTGCCGGCGGCCACCACCAGCCGGTCGTAGGCAAGGGTGCCGGTCTCGCCCTCGGCGTCGGTGTAGTGCACCGTGCGCGCGTCGAGGTCGATGCCGTCGGCCTCCCCCAGCACCAGCCGCACGTGCGGCAGGGTTTCGGAGAGCGAGATCGTGACCCGGCGCGGTTCGAGGATGCCCGCGGCCACCTGGGGCAGCAGCGGCAGATACAGGAAGTAGTCGGTCGGGTTCAGCAGGGTGATGTCGGCTCGTCCCCGGGCCCGCCGGGCCAGGGTGCGGGCCGTCCGGTACCCGGCGAAGCCGGCACCGACGATCACAATGCGAGGTCGACTCACGGTTCGCCTCCGGCGCTGTCGTGGACGTCGGGAGATGTCCGCGTCCCCCTGGCCGGGGCGGTCAAACGTCTCCCGGTTGCCGCCATGGCCTCCGGGTACCCGGTTCCGGACACCGACCGCCCACGTCGCGGAGGCCCCGATGCCCGAGTACGGCTACTTCCTCTCCAGCGAGCAGTACGGCCCGGCGGAACTGATCGAACAGGCCCGGATGGCCGAGCAGGCGGGCTTCCAGCATCTGTGGATCTCCGACCACTACCACCCGTGGAACGGCGAGCAGGGGCAGAGTCCCTTCGTGTGGTCGGTGATCGGCGCGCTGTCGGAGGCGGTGTCGCTGCCGGTCGGCACGGCGGTGACCTGCCCGACGGTGCGGACCCACCCGGCGGTGGTGGCGCACGCGGCGGCGACCGCGGCGGTGATGTCGAACGGCGCCTTCCGCCTCGGCGTGGGCACCGGCGAGGCGCTCAACGAACACATCCTCGGCGGTCCGTGGCCGCCTGCCCACGTACGCCTGGAGATGCTGGAGGAGGCGATCCAGGTGATGCGCCGGCTGCTCACCGGTGAGGAGGTCAACCACCACGGCACGCACTACACGGTGGAGAACGCCCGCCTGTACACCGTGCCGGACGAGCCGGTCCCCATCGACATCTCCGGCTTCGGCCCGGCCGCGACCAAGCTGGCGGCGCGTGTCGGGGACGGCTACATCACGATGATGCCGGACGCGCCGCTGGTGGAGCAGTACCGCAAGGGCGGGGGCGGCGGTAAGCCGGTCAGCGGCGGCACCAAGGTCTGCTACGGCGCCGACCGCGAGGAGTGCGTCCGCACCGTGCACCGCCTGTGGGCGAACGAACTGCTGCCCGGCGAGCTGGGCCAGGTCCTGCCCTCACCGAAGCACTTCGAGCAGGCACAGACCCTGGTCACCGAGGACATGGTCCGCGACAACCGCGTCTGCGGCGCCGACGTGGACGCCCACGTCACCGAACTGCGCCGCTTCGCCGACGCCGGCTTCGACCGCATCTACGTCAACCAGATCGGCCCCGACCTGCGCGGCTTCTTCGACTTCTACCGCACCAAGGTACTGCCGCAGCTCCAGCAGGCCGAGTGACGAGGCCGATTCCTGGGGCGAGGGCGGACGCACCGGCGGGCCGGAGGTTCACGTCCTCCGGCCGGCCGGTGCGGAACAGTCGCTCACGTCCCGTCAGTCCCGGCGGATCAGTTCCGGGTCGATGCGGCGGCCGGCCAGCGGCAGGGTGCCGATGATCGCGACGACGAGGACGCCGGCCGTGGCCGCCAGCAGCGGAGGCACGCCCGCGCCGTCCCAGAAGACGGCGCCACCGCCGGTGACCAGGTAGGCGGACTCCGCGAGCTTCCCGCAGACCAGTGCCAGGACGAGGCCGACGGTGAGCGGCAGGATCACCTGGAGGCACTGCACGGCCCGCAGCGTGCGCGGCCGGGCGCCGATGAGGGCGAGGGCGGTGACCTGGGCGCGGCGTTCCACGGCCCGGTCGGTGACCGAGACCAGGAAGGCGGCGACGCCGATGACGAGACCCATCACCATGCCCAGGAACAGCAGTGTCTCGATGACGGTGAGCTGCTCCAGCGCCTCGACGTTCACGCCCTCGAGATCGACCTCGGCGGTGGGGGCGATGGCTCCGGTCCGGTCGAGGACGGAACGCACGGTCGACGAGTCCGAGCTCGAGGAGAGGACCAGGTAGGCGCCCGCGGGAACGGCACCGGCGGGCAGCGCCGAGGGTGGGAGCAGGATGTCGCCGCCGAGCCCCGTCGCGGTGCTGGACCGGTACAGCACCACGTCCTTCGGCCCGGGAACACGGAAGGTGGTGCGCTTGCCGTCGTTGCGGACGACATAGCTGGTGGGGGTGGCGGAGACCGGGGCTCCGTCCACGTTCACCAGGCGCAGCGCCCTGCCGTCGACACAGCCCTTGGAGTCCAGCACCATCTTCTCGACCTGGGCACAAGTGGCGATCATGGCGCTCGAGATGTCGCTGTCGGTGTCCACGTTGTCCATGACGACGGCGCTCGCCTCGACTCCGGGGATCCCACGCAGGCGTTGCTGCTGCTCCTGGGTGAGACGGTCCAGCGCCAGCTTGTACTGCTGCGAGGGAGCGGTGTTGCGGGACACTTGGTTCAACTCGACCAGGACGCCCTGGGCGAGGGATGCGGAGAAGACCAGCAGGACCAGTCCGGTGACCACCCGCATGGCGCTGCCGGGCTCGACCTCGTTGCGGCGCATGGCCAGGTTGAGGGCGAGGCTGCCGGACCGGGCGAGGCGCCTGGCCAGGGCGTACGACAGCAGCGGCAGCGCCAGGACGAGGCCGAGCCCGGTGAGCAGCGCCCCGGCCACCAGCAGCACGGCGTGGATGCCGTCGCTCCGGGCGGGGTGGTCGGTGAGCCCGGTGGCGCTGTACCCGACGACGAGCCCCAGACCGGCGACGAGTACGAGGAGCGTCCACACGCGGGGCGCCCGCGGCACCGCCGAACGACGCGTGCTCAGCGGGTTGGTGGCCGCGGCGCGGGCGCTCATGCGTCCCACGAACCAGGCCAGCGCCGGGCAGCCGAGCAGGCAGTTGGCGATCGTCCTGCCGGAGAGCGCGCCGTCGTCCGGGTACCACTTCAGTCCGGGCAGTCCGGTCGCCGACATGATCCGGTTGAGCAGCGTGAACTCGGCCAGCCCGAGCAGCGCGCCGAGCAGTGCGGCGACCACGGTCTCGGCGGCGTTGACCCGCTGGGTGCCCTTCGCGCTGAGACCGAGCAGGCGCAGGGCGGCGAGCCTGCGGTTGCGGCTGGCGGCCGACAGTCTGGCGCACACCGACAGGAAGACGGCGAGCGGCAGCAGGACGAGGGTGGCCAGGGTGAAGCGCAGGATGTCGAGGGTCGAGGGATCGATCGCCGTGGTGGGTGCGTAAGGGGATCCGAAGCTCTTCAGGGCCCGGGCCTCGTCCCCGATCTCGCCCCGTGTGGTGCCGATGTAGGCGTACAGCTCGTTGGGGTGGGTCAGGCCCGGGGCGCCGATCAGCCCCTTGATCCGGCCCGGCAGCAATCCCTTGAGGCCCGGCTCACGCTGCACCTGGTCGCGCAGCGCCGGGGAGACGTACACCTCTCCCGGCCGGGGGAGGTCGCTCAGTCCCGGGGGCGCCTTCGGCGTGTCCGTGGTGCCGACGGCGAGGAAGACCCGGCCGAGCATCTTCGAGCCGTGTGCGTAGGAGCGCTCGAGAACGAGCGTGGGCTGCCCGGACCGTTTGCCCTTGTAGAGCTCGGGGTCGCGGGCGGCGGCGCGCCCGTCGTGGGCATCGAGGATCGCCGGGATGGTGAGGACGAGGGCGAGACAGCACACGCCGAGCGACCCGCCCAGGGTCATCAGGACGAAGCGGACGCGGTTGCCCCGGCCGGAGCCGAACAGCAGCCGCAGACCGAGCAGGAGCTCCCTCATCCCGCCGCTCCCGCGGGGGCGAGCACGCCGTCGGTCATGGTGTAGCGGCAGTCGGCCTGGGCCGCCACGGTCCGGTCGTGGGTGACCAGAAGCACGGCGGTGCCCTGCGAGCGGGCCAGGTCGAGAAACTCCTTCAGCACGGCGTCGGCATTGGCGCTGTCGAGGGCGCCGGTCGGCTCGTCGGCGAAGACCACGGCCGGCCGGTGCACCAGGGCCCGGGCTACGGCGACGCGCTGGCCCTGGCCTCCGGACACCTGGGAGGGCCGCCGCTTGCGCAGCTCACCGATGCCCAGCCGGTCCAGTACCTCGGCGGCGGCCTCGAGCGCGGCTCGCTTGGGCCGGCCGGCGAGGCGCAGCGGCAGGGCGGCGTTCTCCTCGATGGTCAGCTCGGGCAGCAACTCGCCGTACTGGAAGACGAATCCGAACCGCTCCCGGCGCAGGGCGCTGATCGCCTCGTCGTCCAGGCCGGCGTAGTCCCGCCCCTCGAAGCTGATCCGCCCCCGGGACGGACGCAGCACCCCCGCCAGGCAGTAGAGCAGCGACGACTTCCCGGAACCGCTCGCCCCGGTGATGGCCGCGACCTCGCCCCGCGCAAGCGCAAGATGCGCGTCCCGCACGGCCGGCGTCGATCCGTAGGAGAACTCGACTCCGCTGGCGGAGAGGATGTGAGATGGGTCTGACGTACTGGTACTGATCGTGTCCCCCGGGAGCCGGAGGGCCCCGGCGGGTCAGTCCGGGGCCCAAGGTCGGTCGTGACGGTATGGGTTGAACCGCCCAGTCTGGCCTAGTGACCTGAGTCGGAGATTCGTCGGCAGTAGGCGGCGACTTTGTCGAGGATCTCGTCGGCGGTCTTCGTCCAGACGAAGGGCCTGGGGTTGTCGTTCCAGTCGACGAGCCAGGACCGGATGTCGTGTTCGAGGGCCTGGA
>NZ_BAAAGU010000034.1:0-81295 GCF_039524635.1 Streptomyces thermocarboxydovorans
AGCCGGAGGCACGGACGCCGGCAGGCCATCGTCGGCAGCACGCAAGCCGGAGGCACGGACGCCGGCAGGCCATCGTCGGCAGCACGCAAGCCGGAGGCACGGACGCCGGCAGGCCATCGTCAGGGCGGGCGAGCCGGAGGCGTGGACGCCGACGGCGACCGTCAGCGCCCTATGAGCCGGAGGCACGGCCCCTGACGGCGGTCGGCGCCGTCAGCCGCTCCCCCGGAAGAGCACGTCCGCCGCCTCCCCTCGGACGCGCCGTCAGCCCGTCCGGCGGATGAGCGCCAGGTACATCGCGTCGATGCCGTGCAGATGCGGCCACAGCTGGACGTCGGGGCCCTCGCCCAGGTCCGGCACGCCCGGCAGCAGCGGCCGGGCGTCGATCAGCTCGGTCTCCGGGAACTGCTTGAGCAGGTCGGAGACGACCGCGCGGGTCTCGGCGAGGTGGGGCGAGCAGGTGGCGTAGCCGACCACGCCGCCGACGCGCACCGACTCCAGCGCGGTGCGCAGCAGCCCCCGCTGGAGCGGCGCGAAGCCGTCCAGGTCCTCGGGGCGGCGCCGCCAGCGGGCCTCCGGGCGGCGGCGCAGCGCACCGAGCCCGGTGCACGGCACGTCCACGAGCACCCGGTCGAAGCTGCCGGGCCGCCAGGCCGGGCGGGTCGCGTCGGCGGCGACCACCTGGTAGGGGCCTGGGTTCCCGGACAGTGCGCGGGCGACCAGGCCGGCGCGGTGCGGCTGCTTCTCCGAGGCGAGCAGCATCGCGCCCCGCTCCGCGCCGAGCGCCCCGAGCAGCGCGGCCTTGCCGCCGGGTCCGGCGCAGCCGTCCAGCCACAGCCGGTCGCGCCCCTCCACCGGGGCACCGGCCAGCGCGAGCGCGACGAGCTGGCTGCCCTCGTCCTGCACCCCGGCCCGCCCCTCGGCCACGGCGGGGACGGCGCCGGGCTCACCGCCCTCGGTCAGCCGCACCGCGTACGGGGACCAGCGCCCCGGCTCCGCGGCCTCCTCGGCGAGCAGTTCCTCGGTCGCGGCGCGTCCGGGCCGGGCGACCAGGGTCACCTCCGGCCGTTCGTTGTCGGCGCGCAGCAGTTCCTCGATCCCGTCGCGCCCGCCGCCCAGGGAGTCCCAGAGCGCGGAGACCACCCAGCGCGGGTGGGAGTGGACGACGGCGAGATGGTCCTCGGGGTCCTCCTCGTAGGGCGGCGCGACCCGCTCCAGCCAGCGGTCGAGATCGTGCTGGGCGACCTTGCGCAGCACCGCGTTGACGAACTTGGCGCGGCCGTCGCCGAGCACCACCCGGGCCAGCTCCACGGTGGCCGACACGGCGGCATGGGTGGGGATCCGCGTGCCGAGGAGCTGGTGGGTGCCCAGGCTGAGCACGTCCAGCACCGGCGGGTCGACCTCGCGCAGCGGGCGGTCGACGCAGTCCGCGATGATCGCGTCGTAGGTGCCCTGCCGGCGCAGCGTCCCGTACACCAGCTCGGTGGCGAGGGCCGCGTCCCGCCCGTCGAAGTCGCCCTTCTCGCGCGCCTTGCGCAGCAGCGGCGGCAGCACCAGGTTGGCGTAGGCGTCCCGCTCGTCCACGGCCCGCAGGGCCTCGAAGGCGAGGATGCGGACGGGGTCCTTCTTGGGCCTGCGGTAGGGCTTGGCGGGCCTGCGGGGCCGACGGGGCTGGTCGCTCACGAAAAGGTGCTCCGGATGTGGGTCGAAGTGCGCCCTCCAGCCTACGGGGTCGGCGCCCGGCGGACCGCCGCGGCCTCAGCCGCCGACCCGCTCCCCGGGGGCGATGCGCACCCCGCGCGCCCAGTCCGCCGCCCGCATCGGCTTCCTGCCCTGCGCCTGCACCCAGAGCAGCTCCACGGCGTGCGAACCGGTGCCGACGTACACGTCGTTCTTGCCGGCGGAGATCTCGCCGGGGGCGAGGTCGGTGCGCTCCGGCGCGGGACGCACCTGGATGAGCTTGAGCCGCTCGCCGCGGAAGGTCGTCCAGGCGCCGGGGGCGGGCGTGCAGCCGCGCACCACCCGGTCGACGCGCAGCGCCGGGGCGCGCCAGTCGACGTGGGCGTCCTCGACGGTGACCTTGGGGGCGTGGCTGACGCCCTCGGCGGGCTGCGGTACGGCCTTCAGGGTGCCGTCCTCGATGCCGTCCATGGTCGCGGCGAGCAGTCCGGCGCCGGCGAAGGCGAGCCGGGTGAGCAGGTCGCCGCTGGTGTCGGTGGGGCGGATCTCCTCGGTGACGGTGCCGTACACCGGTCCGGAGTCGAGGCCCTCCTCGATGAGGAAGGTGGTGGCGCCGGTGATCTCGTCACCCGCCATCAGCGCGTGCTGCACGGGAGCCGCGCCGCGCCAGGCGGGCAGCAGGGAGAAGTGCAGATTGACCCAGCCGTGGGTGGGGATGTCGAGCGCCTCCCTGGGCAGCAGGGCACCGTAGGCGACGACGGGGCAGCAGCCGGGCCCGATCTCCTTCAGCCGCTCCAGGAACTCCGGGTCGCGCGGCCTGACCGGCTTCAGCACCTCGATGCCGGCCTCCTGGGCGCGCTCGGCGACGGGAGAGGCGACCAGCCTCCGTCCGCGCCCCGCCGGGGCGTCGGGCCGGGTGACGACGGCGGCCACCTCGTGCCGTTCGGAGGCGAGCAGGGCGTCCAGTGCGGGAACGGCGACCTCGGGGGTACCGGCGAAGACGAGCTTCATGGGCTGGGCAGGGCCTCTCGGGCGGGGTCGGTGGGCAACGCACAAGTCTATGGGGCGAGCGGGCGCGGACCGCACCGACACCGTCGCCGGACGCGCCTGTGGACCGGCGTCCGGCGGCCGGGAGATGCGTGCGGGACCGGGCGGCGCGGCCGGCGGAGAAGGCAGCGCCCGCATATGCCGCCACGCCCCCACCCCGTGACCCGGGGAGCCGAAACGCGTTGGTCAAGAAAGAGTTGACCACATCGAGCCCCTCGGGGCTCATCCCTTTCAACGCCGGTTCGAGAGGCTTGTTCATGGCCGACCACGCAACCCACGACGCCCAGGCTCGGGCCAGCCTGCACTTGCTGGTGCGGGACATCGAGCGGGTCCGCCGGCAGGTGGACGCACTGCGCACGCTCACCGCCCAGCTGGGCAATGTCTACCGCCCGCGCCGCTCCGGCCCCTCCACGGGCTTCGTCGTCTACGGACGCGCGCCCGCCCCGACCGTCCGCCTCGCCCAGGAACTCAGGGACAGCGTCGAGACGCTGGTCACCGCGGCCGTGGACTTCGACCGCTCGCTCGGCTTCTCGTGGGACGCGGTGGGTTCCGCACTCGGCGTCACCAAGCAGGCCGTGCACCGCCGTTACGGCTCCCGCCGCGCCTCGGCGCGGACCCCTTCCACCGCGGAGTCCGACCGCACCCCGGAACCGTCGACCCCCCGCACGGTCAATGTCGGCGCCGGTGTGTCCACCGTGCCGACGGTTCCCGCCGCCCGCTCCATGCCCACCCAGCCGACCGCGGGCAGCCCCGCGCTGCGCGACGACTCACGCCCCTCGACGTTCCCCGCCCCGCGCAACGGCTGACCCACCACCAACTCCCCCGCCCTCCCGGCCGCACCGCCGCCGGGAGGGCGTTCTCTTCACGCGACTGCGCGCAGCAGGAACTTCACCCAGCAGGAACTTCACGCACAGGAACGGCCGAGCCCCGCTCCCCCGCGCCTCAGCCGATGTCCGGAGGGTCGATCCGTACCCACACCGGATCGTCGTTCCCCCGTGCCATGCGGGCCGCCTGAGCCGTCTTCAGGGCGGCGGCCAGCGCGGCTCCCCGGCCCGGCGGTACCCGGACCAGCGCCCGCTCCCAGTGCTCGCCGGGCGGCGGCGCACCGGGCCGGCGCGGCCTCCCGACAGGCGTGACCGGCAGCGGGACCGGCCCCAGCACCTCGGCCTCCTGCGGGAGTTCGACGGCACGCAGGAAGCCCGCCACCGCCTGCGGGGGGCCGGAGACCGCCGCCATCCGCGACACCGGCGGGAAGCGCAGCTCCGCCCGGTCGGCGAGTTCCCGCACGGCGTGTCCGACCGGGTCCCATCGCACCAGCGCCTGCACGGGCCGCAGGGTCGGCTCGGCGACGACCACCACGGTGCCGCCCGCCGGCTGCGGGCGCACCAGCGCCGCCGCGCCGATCCAGCGGCGCAGCGCGTCCTCCCCGGCCCGCAGGTCGGGCCGGTTGAGCATGGCCCAGCCGTCCAGCAGCAGGGCCGCCGCGTAGCCGCCCTCGGCGACCGGTTCGGCGCCCGGCGTGCTGACCACCAGCGCGGGCGTCCCCGGCACCGTGTCCAGCACATGCTCGCGCCCCGAGGTGCGCACCGGCACCGCGGGAAAGGCCCGCCCCAGTTCCTCGGCGGTGCGCCGTGCCCCCACGACCTGGGCCCGCAGGCGGAAGCCGCCGCACTCGGGGCAGTGCCAGCCGCCCTCCTCACGCCCGCACCAGCCGCACCGCAGATCGGCGGAGCCGGACGCCTGCGCCTGAAGCGGACCCGAGCAGTGCCGGCACCGGGCCGGCGCCCGGCAGGTGGTGCAGGCCAGCCGCGGGACATACCCCCGCCGGGGCACCTGCACCAGCACCGGGCCGTGCTTCAGGCCCTCCCGCGCGACCTGCCAGGCGAGGGTCGGCAGGCGGGCGGCGCGTGCCGCCTCGTCCCGGGCGAGGTCCGCATCGCTCACGGTGCGCACCAGCGGGGCCGCGGCCCGCACCCGGTCCCGCCCGGCGATCAGCGGCCGGGCCCAGCCGGTCTCCACCAGCTGCGCGGCCTCCACCGTGCAGCTCCAACCGCCCAGCAGGAAGCCGCACTTGTCCTGGGCGGCGCGCAGCAGCAGCACCTCCCGGGCGTGCGGCTGCGGGGCGTGCTGCTCACTGTGGCTGTCGTCGCCGTCGTCCCAGACGGCCACCAGACCGAGATCCCGCACGGGCGCGAACATCGCCGCCCGGGTGCCCACCACCGCCCGCACCGAGCCCCGGCGGACGGCCAGCCACTGCGCGTACCGCTTCTCGGGGCCGGCGTCGGCGGTGAGCACCGCGTGCCGTCCCTCGCCGAGCAGCGCGGTGAGCGCCGCGTCCACGCGGGCGACGGCGCGGTAGTCCGGCAGGACGACCAGGGCGCCCCGTCCGGAGGCCAGCGTGGCGGCGACGGCACGGGCCAGTTCCTCGCTCCACTGCGGGCCCGGCAGGGCCTGCCACACGGCCCGTGGGGCGCCTCCGGCCGCCAGCGCCTCCAGGAACGCGGGCCCCTGCTCGTAGCGGGCCCAGGACCCCGCGGAGGGCGCCGGGGGCGGGGGCAGCGGCTCCGGCGAGGGGCGCCGCTCGGCGCGGGCGCTGCGCGGGGGCACGGCGAGCTGCAGCACATCGGCGAGGCTTCCGGCGTACCGGTCGGCGACGGCGCGGGCCAGCCCCAGCAGCTCGGCGTCGAGCACCGGCTCGGGCGAGACCACCTGGGCCAGTGCCGCGAGCGGTCCCGAGTAGTCGGACTCGGCGAGCCGCTCCACGAGGAACCCGTCGATCAGTCCCCCGCCCTCACGGCGTCCCTCGCGCACCCGGTGCCGTCCGGCGCCGAAGCGGACCCGCACCCGCACTCCCGGCTGGGCGTCGGCGTCGAGCTCCTCGGGGACGGCGTAGTCGAAGTACCGGTCGAGATGGAGCACGCCCTTGTCGACGAGCACCCGGGCGACGGGCAGGTGCGGGGCGAGCTTGGCGCCACGCCAGGTGCGCGGCTTGGCCCGGGGCTCCTTCGCCTTGCGCACGCTCTCCCGGATGAGCGCGAGCTGCTCGGGCGGCACGGGCTCGCCCTTGCCGTCCGCCTGTCCGTTCTCGCTGCTCACGCTTGCATTCTTACCAAACGGCAGTGACAGCGGCGCCGGCCCGAGATCCGGCCGGATGCGGACAACGAACGCCGTGAGGCGCTTCTGCCTTGGGCCGCTCGGCCATACCGGTCCACGACCGGCAGCAGGATTCGAACCTGCGAGGGGACTTCCCCGGAAGTATCCGCGCCCATCGCACCAGCGCCTGCACGGGCCGCAGGGTCGGCTCGGCGACGACCACCACGGTGCCGCCCGCCGGCTGCGGGCGCACCAGCGCCGCCGCGCCGATCCAGCGGCGCAGCGCGTCCTCCCCGGCCCGCAGGTCGGGCCGGTTGAGCATGGCCCAGCCGTCCAGCAGCAGGGCCGCCGCGTAGCCGCCCTCGGCGACCGGTTCGGCGCCCGTGCCTCAGCCCGCCACGGCATGTGCGGCCCCGTGAGCAGCGCCGAGGCCCGGCGCCCCTCGTAGGGACGCCGGGCCTCGGTGAGACGCTCGGGTGCTGCCCGCGGGCCTTACAGCCCGGCCGCCTGGCGCAGTGCGTCGACGCGGTCGGTGCGCTCCCAGGTGAAGTCGGGCAGCTCACGTCCGAAGTGACCGTACGCGGCGGTCTGGGCGTAGATCGGGCGCAGCAGGTTCAGGTCGCGGATGATCGCCGCCGGGCGGAGGTCGAAGACCTCGTCGATGGCCTGCTCGATGCGCTCGGTGTCGACCTTCTCGGTGCCGAAGGTCTCGACGAACAGACCCACCGGCTCGGCCTTGCCGATCGCGTACGCCACCTGCACCTCGCAGCGCGAGGCCAGCCCGGCGGCCACCACGTTCTTGGCGACCCAGCGCATGGCGTACGCGGCCGAGCGGTCGACCTTGGACGGGTCCTTGCCGGAGAAGGCACCCCCGCCGTGCCGGGCCATGCCGCCGTAGGTGTCGATGATGATCTTGCGGCCGGTCAGGCCCGCGTCACCCATCGGGCCGCCGATCTCGAAACGGCCGGTGGGGTTGACCAGCAGACGGTAGTTCTCGGTGTCGAGCTTGATCCCGTCGTCCAGCAGCGCCTTGAGCTCGGGCTCCACGACGAACTCGCGGATGTCGGGCGCCAGCAGCGAGTCCAGGTCGATGTCGGAGGCGTGCTGCGAGGAGACCACCACGGTGTCCAGGCGGACCGCCTTGTCGCCGTCGTACTCGATGGTGACCTGCGTCTTGCCGTCCGGGCGCAGGTAGGGGATGGTGCCGTTCTTGCGCACGTCGGACAGCCGCTTGGACAGGCGGTGCGCCAGGAAGATCGGCAGCGGCATCAGGGTGGGCGTCTCGTCGGTGGCGTAGCCGAACATCAGGCCCTGGTCGCCCGCGCCCTGCCGGTCCAGCTCGTCGTCGTCGCCCTCGACGCGGGCCTCGTAGGCCGCGTCGACACCCTGCGCGATGTCCGGGGACTGCGACCCGATGGACACCGACACACCGCAGGAAGCGCCGTCGAAGCCCTTCTTCGAGGAGTCGTAGCCGATCTCGAGGATCTTGTTGCGGACGAGCGTCGCGATGTCCGCGTACGTCTTGGTGGTGACCTCGCCGGCCACGTGCACGAGACCGGTGGTGATCAGAGTCTCGACCGCGACCCGGGAGGTCGGGTCGTCGCGGAGCAACGCGTCGAGGATGGTGTCGCTGATCTGGTCAGCGATCTTGTCGGGGTGACCCTCGGTCACGGACTCCGAGGTGAAGAGACGACGGGACACAACGCTCCCTGGGGTTGCAGCGGCTGCTGGCTGATCATGGGCGGACGGCGGGGGCTGCACCCGGCGCCGTCCGTGGAACAGTTTACGGGTCGCGCAAGGACAGGGGCGCCCCCGTCTCGCCTCTCGGGAGCGCTGTGACCTGCGGCACGGGCATTCTGCCCAGCAACGGGTGGTGTTGACCAGAGGCGCCACGCCCCGGTGAGCGTGGTTTCGGACGGCCGGACGGCGTACCCGGGCTCATCCGAGACGTTCGGCCACCAGGTCCCACACCGTGTCGGCCAGTACCTCCTTGGGGCCGTGGGCGACCGGCGTCTCGCTGCCGTCGGCGCCCAGGATCACGGCCTCGTTCTCCTCGGAGCCGAAGGTGCGGCGCTCCCCCACCTCGTTCACCACGAGCAGGTCGCAGCCCTTGCGCTTGAGCTTGCTGCGGCCGTTGGCGAGGACGTCGTCGGTCTCGGCGGCGAAGCCGACGATCACCTGTCCGGGGCGGGGCCGGTCGGCGGAGATCTCGGCGAGGATGTCGGGGTTGCGGACCAGGGTGATGGGGGCGGGCTCCTGGTCGTCCCTCTTCTTGATCTTGCCGGTGGCGTAGGCGGCGGGGCGGAAGTCGGCGACGGCCGCTGCCATGACCACGGCGTCGGCGTCGGCGGCGGCCCGCAGCACCTCCTCGCGCAGCTGCACGGCGGTGCCCACGGACACCACGTCCACGCCGGCCGGGTCGGGCAGGGCGGTGTTGGCGGCGATCAGGGTGACCCGGGCGCCCCGGGCGGCGGCGGTGCGGGCGAGGGCGTAGCCCTGCTTGCCGGAGGAGCGGTTGCCGAGGAAGCGGACGGGGTCCAGGGGCTCGCGGGTGCCCCCGGCGCTGACCACGACGTGCCGGCCCTTGAGGTCGGGCCCGGTGACGCCGCGGGCCAGCACCCGGCGGCACACCTCGAAGATCTCGGCGGGCTCGGGCAGCCGGCCCTTGCCGGTGTCCACGCCGGTGAGGCGGCCGACGGCCGGCTCGATCACGACGGCGCCGCGGGCGCGCAGGGTGGCCACGTTGTCCTGGGTGGCCGGGTGCTCCCACATCTCGGTGTGCATGGCGGGGGCGAACACCACCGGGCAGCGGGCGGTGAGCAGGGTGTTGGTGAGCAGGTCGCCGGCGAGGCCGTGCGCCGCCTTGGCCAGCATGTCGGCGGTGGCCGGGGCGACCACCACCAGGTCGGCCTGCTGGCCGATGCGCACATGCGGCACCTCGTGCACGTCGTCCCAGACCTCGGTCGCCACGGGGTTGCCGGAGAGCGCGGACCAGGTGGCGGCCCCGACGAACTTCAGCGCGGAGGCCGTGGGCACGACGCGGACGTCGTGTCCGGACTCCGTCAGCCTGCGGAGCAGCTCGCACGCCTTGTACGCGGCGATGCCGCCGCTGACTCCCAGAACGACCCTCGGCTTGTCCACCGTCTCTCCCCGGACCTCGGAAATGTGCGACCACCACCCATGAGACACCACAGGCCCGGCAGACGTGCTGCCGGGCCTGTGGAAAAGTCAGCGAAGACCAGCTGATACGACTTACTGACCGGGGCCCTCGACGGCCTCGGAGGTCAGCAGTCCCGCGTTGATCTCGCGCAGGGCGATCGAGAGCGGCTTCTCGTGGACATGGGTGTCGACGAGGGGACCGACGTACTCGAGGAGACCCTCGCCGAGCTGCGAGTAGTACGCGTTGATCTGACGGGCCCGCTTGGCCGCGTAGATCACGAGGCTGTACTTCGAGTCGGTGGCCTCGAGGAGCTCGTCGATCGGCGGGTTGATGATGCCCTCGGGCGCGGAGATGGAAGAGGACACGCTCTACCTTCCGATGGATGGGGATTCGGTCTCGGTGACCGCCGACGACGATTCGGCAACGATCACACGACGTTCATCAAGGCTAGCAGCTCATGGGCGACGTCCTCGACGGAGGTGTTGACCAGGGTGACGTCGAACTCCGGCTCGGCCGCCAGCTCCGTCCTGGCGGCCTCGAGCCGGCGCTCGATCACCTCCGGCGGCTCGGTGCCCCGCCCGGTGAGCCTGCGCACCAGCTCCTCCCAGGAGGGCGGAGCCAGGAAGACCAGCTGTGCGTCGGCCATGGACTCCCGCACCTGCCGGGCGCCCTGGAGATCGATCTCCAGCAGGACGGGCACGCCCGCCTCCAGGTGCTCGATCACGGCCGCCCGGGGCGTGCCGTAGCGGTTGCCGGCGAACTCGGCCCACTCCAGCAGTTCACCGTTGGCGATCAGCTTGTCCATCTCCTCGTCGGTGACGAAGAAGTAGTGGACACCGTGCTGCTCACCGGGACGGGGCTTGCGGGTCGTCGCCGACACCGAGAGCCAGATCTCGGGGTGTTCCTTGCGCAGATGAGCGACGACCGTGCTCTTGCCGACCCCCGAGGGGCCGGAGAGCACGGTCAGTCGCGGACGTTCGTCCGGGGGCACGGGGGACGTCCCCCGGGGTGTTGCAGCCATGCGGCGATTATTCCAGCAAAGCCGGGGTGCCCGGGAATCAGGACCCGTTGCCGCCGAACTCACGCTCCAGGGAGGCGATCTGGTTGGACCCGAGACCCCGGACGCGGCGGCTCTCGGAGATGCCCAGTCGCTCCATGATCTGCTTGGCGCGGACCTTGCCCACGCCCGGCAGCGACTCGAGCAGGGCGGAGACCTTCATCTTGCCGATGACGTCGTTCTCCTGGCCCTGCTTGATGACCTCGTGAAGAGAGGCGCCGGAGTGCTTGAGTCGATTCTTGACCTCGGCCCGCTCCCGGCGAGCCGCGGCGGCCTTTTCGAGCGCGGCTGCGCGCTGTTCAGGGGTAAGGGGCGGAAGAGCCACGCCTACGTCACCTCGGATGTCGAACTGTCGGATACGGACCGGTGAGGAACCTAGTCGCCCCACACCTGGGGAGCCACGAGCAACACGCTTGCCCGTCCTCTCGTCGGAGACTAGCGGTCAACTCCGCAAGAGTCAGCGAGAACAGCGGAAAAGTCCTGGTCAGCCTCCGGCAGGACGGACATTGAGGACATCTTGCCCCGGATTTGTGAAGGTATCCATACCTGAGCGGCCCTCCGTGAACCTTGTGAGAGGCTCAGACCGCGCCCACCGCGGCCCTGACCTCGTCCGCGAACCGGTCCGCGGCGTCACGCAGTGCAACCATGCGGGGACCGTGGCGCAGCACTCCCCGGCTGACGTTCGGCACCACATTGCGCACCGCGGCGCCGAAGACCGCCGGAAGATCGGCCGCCTTCGCCCCCTGGGCCCCGATGCCGGGCGCCAGCAGCGGGCCGTTGATGTCCAGGTCGTACGACGACAGGTCACCCAGCGTGGCGCCGACCACCGCGCCGAAGGACCCCAGCGGCTCCTCCCCCGCGTTCTCGGCCGACAGGTGCGCGAGCATGGTGGCGCCGACGGTCCGCCCGTCCGGCCGCACCGCGTGCTGCACCTCGCCGCCCTCCGGGTTGGAGGTCAGGGCCAGCACGAACAGGCCCGTGCCGCTCTCCCGGGCCAGGGCGACGGCCGGGCTGAGCGAGCCGTAGCCGAGGTACGGCGAGACGGTGAGCGCGTCGGAGAACAGCGGCGCGTCCTTGCGCAGGAAGGACTCGGCGTAGGCGGCCATGGTGGAGCCGATGTCGCCGCGCTTGGCGTCCATCACCACCAGCGCGCCGGCCTCCCGCGCCTCTCGCACCGTCTTCTCCAGCACGGCGACGCCGCGCGAGCCGAAGCGCTCGAAGAAGGCGCTCTGGGGCTTCAGGACCGCCACCCGGTCGGCCACCGCCTCCACGACGGTGCGGCTGAACCGCTCCAGGCCCGCCACGTCGTCGTTCAGGCCCCACTCGGCCAGCAGGGAGGCATGCGGGTCGATGCCCACGCACAGCGGTCCGCGTTCGTCCATGGCCCGGCGCAGCCGGGCGCCGAAGGGCTGGAGTCCGCTCATCGGGAGGTCCTCACGTCGGCGCCCACCGCGTCGGCGAGCGTGGCGTACGGGCTGGTGCGCAGCCGCGCGGCGAGCCCCTTGTGGATGGAGCGTGCCCAGAAGGGGCCCTGGTAGATGAACCCGGTGTACCCCTGGACCAGCGTGGCCCCGGCCAGGATCCGCTGCCAGGCGTCCTCGGCGTTCTCGATGCCGCCGACCCCGACCAGGGTGATCCGGTCGCCCACGCGGGCGTACAGGCGCCGCAGCACCTGCAGGGAGCGCTCCTTCAGCGGGGCGCCGGACAGGCCGCCGGTCTCCTTCACCAGCGCGGGGTCGGAGCGCAGCCCGAGTCCCTCGCGCGCGATGGTGGTGTTGGTGGCGATGATCCCGTCCAGGCCGAGGCCGACCGCGAGGTCGGCGACGGCGTCGATGTCCTCGTCGGCGAGATCGGGGGCGATCTTGACCAGCAGCGGGACCCGGCGGCCCGGCACGCTGCGGTCGGCGGCCCCGCGGACCGCGGTCAGCAGCGGCCGCAGCTGATCGACGGCCTGGAGGTTCCGCAGGCCCGGGGTGTTCGGCGAGGAGACGTTGACGACCAGGTAGTCCGCGTACGGCGCCAGGCGCTCGGCGGACTTCACGTAGTCGGAGACGGCCTCCTCCTCGGGCACGGCCTTGGTCTTGCCGATGTTGACGCCGACGACCGCCTTGAAGACGGGCCGGCGGGAGGCGAGGCGGGCGGCGACCCGCAGCGAGCCCTCGTTGTTGAAGCCCATGCGGTTGATCAGGGCCCGGTCCTCGACCAGGCGGAACAGCCGCTTCTTGGGGTTGCCGGGCTGCGCCTCCCCGGTGACGGTGCCGATCTCGACGTGGTCGAAGCCGGTCATGGCCAGGCCGTCGATGCCGACGGCGTTCTTGTCGAAGCCCGCGGCGAGGCCGAAGGGGCTGTGCAGCCGCAGCCCCAGGGCCTCGGTGCGCAGCTCCCGGTAGCGGGGCGCCAGCACGGCGGCGACGATGGTCCGCAGCACCGGCACGCGGGCCACCAGGCGGATCCAGCGGAAGGCCAGCTGGTGGGCCTGCTCGGGGTCCATGTGCCGGAAGACCAGGCGGAAGAAGAGCTGATACATCTCGAGTCCTCACACTGAGGGGGGACGCCGCTCCCGGCGTCCCCCCTCATCGGCGGCTAAGGGTCCGCGCCCGGAAGGGGCGCGGGGAACTGACCGACCAGCCACAACCGGACCGCGGCTGTGGACACGGCCTTTCGCGGAGCGCTAGTCGCGGGCCGCGATCAGGTGCTCGGCGTGCTCCTGCAGCGAGCGGACGCTGACCTCGCCGCGGTTCAGGGCGTCGATGCCCTGGACCGCCGCCGCCAGCGCCTGGACCGTCGTCAGGCAGGGCACCGAGCGGGCCACCGCCGCCGTGCGGATGTCGTAGCCGTCGAGGCGGCCGCCGGTGCCGTACGGGGTGTTGACGATCAGGTCGACCTCGCCGTCGTGGATGAGCTGCACAATGGTCCTCTCGCCGCCGGGGCCGGGGCCCTCGGAGTGCTTGCGCACCACCTTGGCGTTGATGCCGTTGCGCTTGAGCACCTCGGCCGTGCCGGAGGTCGCGAGCAGCTCGAACCCGTGCGCCACCAGCTCGCGCGCCGGGAAGATCATCGAGCGCTTGTCGCGGTTGGCGACCGAGATGAACGCCCGCCCCTTGGTCGGCAGCGGCCCGTAGGCGCCCGCCTGCGACTTGGCGTACGCCGTGCCGAAGACGTTGTCGATGCCCATGACCTCGCCGGTGGAGCGCATCTCCGGGCCGAGCACCGTGTCCACCCCGCGGCCGTGGATGTCCCGGAAGCGGGACCAGGGCATCACGGCCTCCTTGACGGAGATCGGCGCGTCCAGCGGCAGCTCGCCGCCGTCGCCCGTGGCCGGGAGCAGCCCCTCGGCGCGCAGCTCGGCGATGGTTTCGCCGAGCGAGATCCGGGCGGCGGCCTTGGCCAGCGGCACCGCGGTCGCCTTCGAGGTGAAGGGCACGGTGCGCGAGGCGCGCGGATTGGCCTCGAGGACGTAGAGGATGTCGCCGGCCATCGCGAACTGGATGTTGATCAGTCCGCGCACGCCGACGCCGCGGGCGATGGCCTCGGTGGAGGCGCGCAGCCGCTTGATGTCGAAGCCGCCGAGGGTGATCGGGGGCAGCGCGCACGCCGAGTCGCCGGAGTGGATGCCGGCCTCCTCGATGTGCTCCATGACGCCGCCGAGGTACAGCTCGTGGCCGTCGTAGAGCGCGTCGACGTCGATCTCGATGGCGTCGTCGAGGAACCGGTCGACCAGAACCGGCCGGGACGGGCTGATCTCGGTCGACTCGGCGATGTACGCCTCCAGCCGGGCCTCGTCGTAGACGATCTCCATGCCGCGTCCGCCCAGCACGTAGGAGGGCCTGACGAGGACCGGGTAGCCGATCTCGTCGGCGATGGCCTTGGCCTCGGCGAAGGTGGTCGCGGTGCCGTGCTTCGGGGCCGGCAGGCCGGCCTCCTTCAGGACCCGGCCGAAGGCGCCGCGGTCCTCTGCGGCGTGGATGGCCTCGGGCGGCGTGCCGACGATCGGCACGCCGTTGTCCTTGAGCGCCTGGGACAGGCCGAGCGGGGTCTGCCCGCCGAGCTGGACGATCACCCCGGCGACCGGTCCGGCCTGCTGCTCGGCGTGGACGATCTCCAGCACGTCCTCGAGCGTGAGCGGCTCGAAGTACAGGCGGTCGGAGGTGTCGTAGTCGGTGGAGACGGTCTCCGGGTTGCAGTTGACCATCACGGTCTCGTACCCGGCGTCGCTCAGCGCGAAGGAGGCGTGGACGCAGGAGTAGTCGAACTCGATGCCCTGGCCGATGCGGTTCGGGCCGGAGCCCAGGATGATCACGGCCGGCTTCTCGCGCGGTGCGACCTCGGTCTCCTCGTCGTAGGACGAGTAGAAGTACGGGGTCCGCGCGGCGAACTCGGCGGCACAGGTGTCGACCGTCTTGTAGACCGGGCGGATGCCGAGGGCGTGCCGTACCTCGCGGACCACGTCCTCGCGCAGGCCGCGGATCCCGGCGATCTGCTGGTCGGAGAAGCCGTGCCGCTTGGCCTCGGCGAGCAGCTCGGGGGTGAGCTCGGGCGCCTCGGCGAGCTCGTCGGCGATCTCCTTGATCAGGAAGAGCTGGTCGACGAACCAGGGGTCGATCCTGGTGTGCTCGAAGATCTCCTCGGGGGTGGCGCCGGCGCGGATGGCCTGCATCACGGTGTTGATGCGGCCGTCGGTCGGGCGCACGCACTCCCGGAGCAGCTCGTCCTTGTCGCCGGGGTCGCCGGTGAAGGTGAACTGGCTGCCCTTCTTCTCCAGCGAGCGCAGCGCCTTCTGGAAGGCCTCGGTGAAGTTGCGGCCGATGGCCATGGCCTCGCCGACCGACTTCATGGTGGTGGTCAGCGTGGAGTCGGCGCTGGGGAACTTCTCGAAGGCGAAGCGGGGCGCCTTGACGACCACGTAGTCCAGGGTCGGCTCGAAGGAGGCCGGGGTCTCCTGGGTGATGTCGTTGGGGATCTCGTCGAGGGTGTAGCCGACGGCGAGCTTGGCGGCGATCTTGGCGATGGGGAAGCCGGTCGCCTTGGAGGCGAGCGCCGAGGAGCGCGACACGCGCGGGTTCATCTCGATCACGATGACGCGGCCGTCGGCCGGGTTCACCGCGAACTGGATGTTGCAGCCGCCGGTGTCGACGCCGACCTCGCGGATCACGGCGATGCCGATGTCGCGCAGGATCTGGTACTCGCGGTCGGTGAGGGTCATCGCCGGCGCCACGGTGATCGAGTCACCGGTGTGCACGCCCATGGGGTCGAAGTTCTCGATGGAGCAGACGACCACCACGTTGTCGTGCTTGTCGCGCATCAGCTCCAGCTCGTACTCCTTCCAGCCGAGGATGGACTCCTCCAGGAGCACCTCGGTGGTCGGCGACAGGGCGAGGCCCTGGCCGGCGATGCGGCGCAGCTCCTCCTCGTCGTGCGCGAAGCCGGAGCCGGCGCCGCCCATGGTGAAGGAGGGCCGGACGACGACCGGGTAGCCGCCGAGCTCCTCGACGCCCTTGAGGACGTCGTCCATGGAGTGGCAGATGCAGGAGCGGGCGGACTCGCCGTGGCCGGTCTTCCTGCGGACCGCCTCGACGACCTCCTTGAACTCGTCGCGGTCCTCGCCCTTGCGGATCGCCGCCACATTGGCGCCGATCAGCTCGACGCCGTACTTCTCCAGGACGCCGTTCTCGTGGAGGGAGATCGCGGTGTTCAGGGCCGTCTGGCCGCCCAGGGTGGGCAGCAGGGCGTCGGGACGCTCCTTGGCGATGATCTTCTCGACGAACTCGGGGGTGATCGGCTCGACGTAGGTGGCGTCGGCGATCTCCGGGTCGGTCATGATCGTCGCCGGGTTGGAGTTGACCAGAATGACGCGCAGGCCCTCGGCCTTGAGCACCCGGCACGCCTGGGTGCCGGAGTAGTCGAACTCGGCGGCCTGGCCGATGACGATCGGGCCGGAGCCGATGACCAGGACGGACTGGATATCGGTGCGCTTAGGCACGCTGGCCCTCCATCAGGTTGACGAAGCGGTCGAACAGGTAGGCGGCGTCGTGCGGGCCCGCTGCCGCTTCGGGGTGGTACTGGACGCTGAAGGCCGGCTTGTCGAGCAGCCTGAGGCCCTCCACCACGTTGTCGTTGAGGCAGACGTGGGAGACCTCCACGCGGCCGTAGGGGGTCTCGGAGACCTTGTCGAGCGGGGCGTCGACGGCGAAGCCGTGGTTGTGCGCGGTGACCTCGACCTTGCCGGTGGTGCGGTCCTGCACGGGCTGGTTGATGCCGCGGTGGCCGTACTTCAGCTTGTAGGTGCCGAAGCCGAGGGCGCGGCCGAGGATCTGGTTGCCGAAGCAGATGCCGAACAGCGGGGTGCCGCGCTCCAGCACGGCCTGCATGACCGCGACGGGGTGGTCGGCGGTGGCCGGGTCGCCGGGGCCGTTGGAGAAGAACACACCGTCCGGATTGACGGCGTAGACGTCCTCGACGCTCGCCGTGGCGGGCAGCACGTGCACCTCGATGCCGCGCTCGGCCATGCGGTGCGGGGTCATGCCCTTGATGCCGAGGTCGACGGCGGCGACGGTGAACTTCTTCTCGCCGATCGCGGGCACCACGTACGGCTCGGTGGTGGAGACCTCGGCGGAGAGGTCGGCGCCCTTCATCTCGGGGGCCTGGCGCACCTCGGCGAGCATGGTGCCCGCGTCGGGCAGCGCCTCGCCGGAGAAGATGCCGACGCGCATGGCGCCGCGCTCGCGCAGATGGCGGGTGAGGGCGCGGGTGTCGATGCCGCAGATGCCGACGACGCCCTGGGCGCGCAGCTCGTCGTCGAGGGTGCGGCGGGAGCGCCAGCTGGAGGGCACGCGTGCGGGGTCGCGCACGACATAGCCGGAGACCCAGATCTTCCGGGACTCCATGTCCTCGTCGTTGACCCCGGTGTTGCCGATGTGCGGGGCGGTCATCACGACCACCTGGCGGTGGTAGGAGGGGTCGGTGAGGGTCTCCTGGTAGCCGGTCATCCCGGTGGAGAACACGGCTTCGCCGAAGGTCACCCCCACGGCCCCGTAGGCACGGCCGCGGAACATCCGGCCGTCCTCGAGGACGAGTACGGCGGGAGCAGTGTGCCTGTGCGAGGCCGCTCCCCTGGTGGAGGTCGTCATCGTTCGGCGCCTTCCGTGCTGTTGTTCTCGGTCATGGAGTTGAGGGTGTCGACCCACTCGGTGTGCTCGGCGGCGTGGTCGGAGCGGAAGCCGGAGTCGATCAGCCGCTCGCCGTGCTCCCAGGTCACCACCAGCAGGCCGCCCTCGGTGAGGACCTTGCCGGCGATGCCCTTGTCGAGCCGGGCGCCGCGCAGCGCGTGAGCAGGGATGAAGAAGTCCTGCGCGCCGGGGCGCACGACGTCCAGTCCCGCGTCGGTGAGCGTGAGCTCGGCCCGGCTCCGGGTGCCCAGGCCGTGCGCCACGATGCGGTCGAGCCACTGCCCCGCGGTGGTGGAGCCGTGATAGCGGCCGCTCATGCTCAGTCTGGCCGGACCGGGCTCGTCCGGCGCGCTGTGCAGCTCCGGCAGGTCGCTCTGGAGCGTGCCGCGCCACTTCCAGCCCTCGCGCATCAGCCAGTAGACGAGCGCGACGAACAGGGCGAGGCCGACGACCCAGCCGATGCGGGCGGCCCAGTCGGTCACTTCCGCCGATTCCTTCTCGGCGGCCAGCAGGATCAGAGGTGTCACGTGAGCTTCCCGTCGACGAGCGTGGCCTTGCCCCGCAGCCAGGTGTGGGTGACACGGCCCGGCAGCTCACGTCCCTCGTAGGGGGTGTTGCGGCTGCGTGAGGCGAAGCCCGCGGGGTCCACCGGGCCACGGTAGGCGGTGTCGACGAGGGTGAGGTTGGCCGGCTCACCTGCCGAGACGGGCCGGCCATGGCCCCCGGCCCGTCCGATGCGCGCGGGCGTGAAGGACATGCGGTCGGCGACGCCGGCCCAGTCCAGCAGGCCGGTGTCGACCATGGTCTCCTGGACCACCGACAGCGCGGTCTCCAGGCCGACCATGCCCATGGCGGCCGCGGCCCACTCGCAGTCCTTGTCCTCGTGCGGGTGCGGGGCGTGGTCGGTGGCGACGATGTCGATGGTGCCGTCGGCGAGCGCCTCGCGCAGCGCCATCACGTCGCGCTCGGTGCGCAGCGGCGGGTTGACCTTGTAGACCGGGTTGTAGGTGCGCACCAGCTCGTCGGTGAGCAGCAGGTGGTGCGGGGTGACCTCGGCGGTGACGTCGATGCCGCGGGACTTGGCCCAGCGGACGATCTCCACGGACCCGGCGGTCGACAGGTGGCAGATGTGCACGCGGGAGCCGACGTGGTCGGCGAGCAGCACGTCCCGGGCGATGATCGACTCCTCGGCCACGGCCGGCCAGCCGCCGAGGCCCAGCTCGGCGGAGACGACGCCCTCGTTCATCTGGGCGCCCTCGGTGAGCCGGGGCTCCTGCGCGTGCTGGGCGATCACCCCGCCGAAGGCCTTCACGTACTCCAGGGCGCGCCGCATGATCACGGCGTCGTGGACGCACTTGCCGTCGTCGGAGAAGACGGTGACCGCGGCCGCCGACTCGTGCATGGCGCCCAGCTCGGCGAGCTTCTGGCCCTCCAGGCCGACGGTGACGGCGCCGATCGGCTGCACGTCGCAGTAGCCGTGCTCCTTGCCGAGCCGCCACACCTGCTCGACCACGCCGGCGGTGTCCGCGACGGGGAAGGTGTTGGCCATGGCGAACACGGAGGTGTAGCCGCCGCTGGCGGCGGCGCGGGTGCCGGTGAGGACCGTCTCGGAGTCCTCGCGGCCGGGCTCGCGCAGATGGGTGTGCAGGTCGACCAGGCCGGGGAGCAGCACCTTGCCGCCGGCCTCGACGACCTCGGCGCCCTCGGCGGACAGCCCGGTGCCGACCTCGGCGATGGTCTCGCCGTCGATCAGGACGTCCCGCGCCTCGCCGCCGAGCACCTTCGCACCACGGATCAGGGTCTTGCTCATCTGTCTTACTTCTCCTCGGTGGTACGGGCGGGGGTGACGGCGGGCTCGTTGCCGCCCAGCAGCAGGTAGAGGACGGCCATCCGGATGGAGACACCGTTGGTGACCTGCTCGGTCACGGTGCAGCGGGGGGAGTCGGCGACCTCGGCGGTGATCTCCATGCCGCGCACCATCGGGCCGGGGTGCATCACGACGGCGTGCTCGGGCATCCGCGCCATGCGGTCGCCGTTCAGGCCGTAGCGGCGGGAGTACTCGCGCTCGGTGGGGAAGAACGCGGCGTTCATCCGCTCGCGCTGGACGCGCAGCATCATCACGGCGTCCGACTTGGGCAGCGTGGAGTCGAGGTCGTAGGAGACCTCGCAGGGCCAGGTGTCGACGCCGACCGGCAGCAGGGTGGGCGGGGCGACCAGGGTGACCTCGGCGCCGAGGGTGTGCAGCAGGTCGACGTTGGAGCGGGCGACCCGGCTGTGCAGGACGTCGCCGACGATGGTGATGCGCCGGCCGGAGAGGTCCTGGCCGATCCCGGCGTCCGGGCCGATCAGGCGGCGCCGCATGGTGAAGGCGTCGAGCAGCGCCTGGGTGGGGTGCTGGTGGGTGCCGTCGCCGGCGTTGATGACATGGGCGTCGATCCAGCCGGAGGTGGCCAGGCGGTAGGGGGCGCCGGAGGCTCCGTGCCGGATGACCACGGCGTCGACGCCCATCGCCTCCAGGGTCCGGGCGGTGTCCTTGAGCGACTCGCCCTTGGAGACGCTGGAGCCCTTGGCGGAGAAGTTGATGACGTCGGCGGACAGCCGCTTCTCGGCGGCCTCGAAGGAGATCCGGGTTCGGGTGGAGTCCTCGAAGAAGAGGTTGACCACGGTGCGGCCGCGCAGGGTGGGCAGTTTCTTGATGGGCCGGTCCGCGACCCGGGCCATCTCCTCGGCGGTGTCGAGGATCAGGACGGCGTCGTCGCGGGTGAGGTCGGCGGCCGAGATGAGATGACGCTGCATCTGTCAGGCTCCGTAAGGCAGTTCATTCGGGAGATTCGGGAAGAACCGGGGCAGAACCAGGGCAGTACCGGGCCTGGGCGGGCAGCCGGGCGGGCGTGCGCGGGCGCACTTGGACACGCGTGGCCGGCTCTGCTGTTCTGCTGGCTACTGACCGGTCCGCTTGGCACCGAGCAGCACGGTGTCGCGACCGTCCTCCTCGGCGAGCTGGACCTTGACCGTCTCCCGCAGCGACGTGGGGAGGTTCTTGCCGACGTAGTCGGCGCGGATGGGCAGTTCACGGTGGCCGCGGTCGACGAGCACGGCGAGCTGCACCGCGCGGGGGCGGCCGATGTCGTTGAGCGCGTCGAGGGCGGCGCGGATGGTGCGGCCGGAGAAGAGCACGTCGTCGACGAGGACGACCAGACGGCCGTCGATGCCGTCACCGGGGATGTCGGTGCGGGCCAGCGCACGCGGCGGGTGCATGCGCAGGTCGTCGCGGTACATGGTGATGTCGAGCGAGCCGACCGGGACCTTGCGCTCGGTGATCTGCTCGAGCTTGGCGGCGAGCCGCTGGGCGAGGAAGACGCCGCGGGTGGGGATGCCGAGGAGCACCACGTCGTCGGCACCCTTGGCGCGTTCGACGATCTCGTGGGCGATGCGGGTCAGGACGCGCGCGATGTCAGGAGCCTCGAGTACGGCTCGTGCGTCGGCGGGTTGCGCGTCGGACGGCGGGTCCTGCTGCTTGTCCATTCTAAACGGACCTCCTTCTCCGCCTCACGGGACGGACCTTAAAGGACGTCGGGATTGCGTCACCCACCGTATCAGGTCGCCCCGAAACCCCCGGCGGCCCCCTGGTCACTCCCGGAGGCGGCCGCGATCACCCGTTCGGCGTAAGCGATCTTCGTTAGCACGGAAGAGTCGGTGTGGACCATTCGGCTTGACGCGCGAGAGTAACTCTGCGTAACCTCACAGTGAGTTACCAGCTGCGCGGCAGGAACCCCTCCCGCCGCGTCGACCCAGTGCCGGGGAGCTATATGTCCAGCGAATACGCCAAACAGCTCGGGGCGAAGCTCCGGGCGATCCGCACCCAGCAGGGCCTTTCCCTCCACGGCGTGGAGGAGAAGTCCCAGGGACGCTGGAAGGCGGTCGTGGTCGGTTCGTACGAGCGCGGCGACCGCGCGGTGACCGTTCAGCGCCTTGCGGAGCTGGCGGACTTCTACGGCGTCCCGGTGCAGGAGCTGCTGCCGGGCACGACCCCTGGCGGTGCCGCCGAGCCGCCGCCGAAACTGGTCCTCGACCTGGAGCGGCTGGCCACGGTGCCGGCCGAGAAGGCGGGCCCGCTGCAGCGCTACGCGGCGACGATCCAGTCCCAGCGCGGCGACTACAACGGCAAGGTGCTCTCGATCCGCCAGGACGACCTGCGCACCCTCGCCGTCATCTACGACCAGTCGCCCTCGGTCCTCACCGAGCAGCTGATCAGCTGGGGCGTCCTGGACGCGGACGCGCGTCGCGCGGTGGCCACGCACGAGGACGCGTAAGTCGTCGCGGGCCTGAGCAGAAACGTGCCGCCGGGGTGGGCGGAACCGATCGGTTCCGCCCACCCCGGCGGCTTTGTCGTGATCGTGCGCGGTGCGCCTGCGGTGCCTGGTGCTGCGGTGCCGCTCAGGCCTCGCGGCGCAGCGACGGCTTCAGCTCCTTCAGCCGGCCGAGCAGGCCGTTGATGAACGAGGGCGACTCCTCGGTGGAGAACTCCTTGGCGAGCTGCACCATCTCGTCCAGCACCACCGCGTCCGGCGTCTCGTCGACCCAGATCAGCTCGTAGGCGCCGAGACGGAGGATGTTGCGGTCCACCACCGGCATCCGGTCCAGCGTCCAGCCGACCGCGTACTGCGAGATCAGCTCGTCGATCCGCTTCGCGTGGTCCGCGTAGCCCTCGACGAGCTGCATCGTGTACTCGCTGACCGGCGGCTGCCGGGGGTCGGTGCGCGAGTGCCGGACCCAGTCGGCGAGCACGGTCAGGACGTCGGCGCCCCGCTGGTCGCCCTCGAAGAGGATCTGGAAGGCACGCTTGCGGGCCGTGTTGCGGGCAGCCACGGTTAGCTGTTCACCCGGCCGAGGTAGTCGCTGGTACGGGTGTCGACCTTGATCTTCTCACCGGTGGTGATGAAGAGCGGGACCTGGATCTGGTGGCCGGTCTCCAGCGTCGCGGGCTTGGTGCCACCGGTGGAGCGGTCGCCCTGGACGCCGGGCTCGGTCTCGGCGACGGTCAGCTCGACGGCGGCCGGGAGCTCGACGAAGAGCACCTCGCCGTCGTGCTGGGCGACGGTGGCCTCGAATCCCTCGACGAGGAAGTTGGCGGCGTCGCCGACGACCTTGCGGTCCACGTGCAGCTGGTCGTAGGTCTCCATGTCCATGAAGACGAAGTAGTCGCCGTCCATGTAGGAGAACTGCATGTCACGCTTGTCGACGGTGGCCGTTTCGACCTTGACACCGGCGTTGAAGGTCTTGTCGACGATCTTGCCGGAAAGCACGTTCTTCAGCTTGGTGCGCACGAAGGCCGGGCCCTTGCCGGGCTTGACGTGCTGGAACTCGACGACGGACCAGAGCTGGCCGCCTTCGAGCTTGAGCACCATGCCGTTCTTGAGGTCGTTCGTGGAAGCCACGGTTGAGGATTCTCCTGGACTGGACTGACGTGGACGACCCCGGGGCGGACATGCGCACAGCGTGAGGGCTAGAGCGCGAGCAGCTCCTTGGTCGTAATGGTGAGTAGCTCGGGTCCGCCATCCGCCTCGGGGCGGACGACGAGCGTGTCATCGATCCGGACACCGCCCCGGCCCGGGAGGTGGACCCCCGGTTCGACGGTGACCGGCACGCAAGCGTCCAGTTTACCCATGGCCGACGGGGCCAGCTGAGGGTCCTCGTCGATTTCGAGTCCCACACCATGACCGGTCAGCGGCTGGAGGGCGTCGGCGTAGCCCGCGGAGTCCAGTACCTGGCGGGCGGCGTGGTCCACGTCGCGGCAGGCCGCGCCGGGCACCAGGGACTCCCGGCCGGCGCGCTGGGCGGCGAAGACGAGGTCGTAGAGCTCGATCTGCCAGTCGGCGGGCGCGGTGCCGATGACGAATGTGCGGCCGATCGCGCAGCGGTAGCCGCGGTAGGTGGCGCCCAGGCAGACGGAGAGGAAGTCGCCCTCCTCGACGCGGCGGTCGGTGGGGCGGTGGCCGCGGCGGCCGGCGTTGGGGCCGGTGCCGACGGAGGTGGGGAACGCGGGGCCGTCGGCGCCGTGGTCGACGAGGCGGCGCTCCAGCTCCAGGGCGAGGTGGCGTTCGGTGCGGCCGACGAGGATGGATTCCAGGAGCTCGCCGAGGGCCTGGTCGGCGATCTCGGCGCCGATGCGGAGGCAGGAGATCTCCTCCTCGTCCTTGACGACCCTGAGCTGCTCGACGGCGCCGCCGATGTCGGCGAGGCGGAGGGTGGGGGCGGCGGAGCGGATGGCGCGGTGGCGGCTGACGGTGAGGTGGTGCTCCTCTACGGCGAGGGAGTCGGCGCCCTGGGAGGCCGCGAGGGCGGCGGCTGTCAGGGCGGGGTCGGCGTTGGCGCCGGGGGCGAGGCGGACGGGGAGGTTCTCGTCGGGGCGGGACCCGGGGGTGCCGGGGGCACGGTCGTCTGGTGTGCCGGGGCAGACGAGGACGTCGTCGGTACGGCCCAGCAGGAGGACGGCGCCCTCGGGGGCGGGGCCGGCGAGGTAGCGCACATTGGCGGGCCGGGACACCAGCGCCGCCGCGCTGCCGCCCGCGTTGCAGCATTCCCGGAGCCGGGTACGGCGGACCGCGTACACCTCTGACATGCACCGAGCGTATGAGCTCCGACCGAATGTCGCCGTTCGAGCGGGGCCGAGTGGGGGGGGCGGGGGGCGGGGGGCGCGGGGCGCGGGGCGCGGGTGTGACGGGTCGGTGGTGGGTCGGGGGTGCGGCGGCGTGACCGAGGGGGCCGCAGTCGCGCCCCTCCCTGCGCGGCCACAGGCACCCGGCGTGGGGCTCTGGTAAGCGGCCCCCTCCGCCCCACCACCACACCCCCTCACGCCGTACACAGCCTGCGGGTCCATCCCGGCTTCGCCACCCACGCAGCTGCGGGCAGTCGTGCCGCTGGGGCGATGGGGGTCCCCCTGCTCGAGCGAAGCCGAGAGTGGGGGAGGGTGGGCGCAGCGGCAGCCCGCCAGCGCCGGTGAGCGCCACCTACCCCCGGCCGGCACCTGCACCGGGTGCCGTTACCACTTGAGGGGACTGGCGATGGCCCTCGCCAGGACCTCGTCCAGGACTTTGGCCGTTTCCGGAATATCCATCTGCGAGTTGTCGATGATCGGCAGACCCGAGCCGTACCAGCCGGCCATGCGGCCGTGGATGCGGGCAACCTCCTCGTCGCTCAGCCGGCGGTTGCCCGTGCGCTCCGCGTTGCGTTCGAGGACGATCTCCAGTCCGGGGAGAAGGACGACCGGGAGCAGCCCGGGGCCCACGTGCCGCTTCCAGCCGCCGAGGCCCACGACCGGGCGGTCGGGAAACACCGCGTCGTCGAGGATGCAGGAGATCCCGTTGGCCAGGAAGTTGCGCGCCGCGAAGCCGCAGGTGCGCCGGGCCAGTCGGTACTGGGCCTCGGAGTTGTCGTTCCACCCGGCCTGCGGATCGGCGAAGCCGGAGCGGACCCATTCGCGCACATCGTCCAGGCTGATGTGGGCGGTGGGGACGCGCCGGTGGTCGGCCCAGTACTTGGCCACGCTCGTCTTGCCCGCACCGGCGGGGCCTATGAGCAGCACCGCGATGGTGGTGGCGGTCGGGTCGGGCGGCGCGGTGGCCTGGGGCGGGTTCGGTACGGCGACGGGACCGCCCGGGGGCAGCGGCACATGGCCGGTGGTGTCGGGCGGCGGCGCCGAGGGGTGCTGGGCGCCCCCGGGGGGTGGCGGCGGAGGCACGGGATAGCCGCCCGGCGCCTGTGGCGGCGCGGGCATGGGTGCGGGCCCTTGGTGCGGACCCGGGTGGTGTGCGGCCGGTGACCAGCCGGTGGCCGGTCCCTGCCCCGGCTGATGGGGCGGCGGCAGCGGAGAACCCACTGCATGCTGCATCCGGTGCCACTCCGTCTCGTACAGGCGTTGGGGCGCTGACAGCAGGGGGTGACCCCGCTGCGTACCGAACGGTACCGCCCCCGGTCGTCACGGTGTGAACGGGCGAGGGCGGCCCTGAGTGCCCGTCATGCCGGGCTGATCGGGGTCGATTACTCGCCGACCTCGCCGTATGCGGCGAGCAGGACGGCCGGGTCGGGACCCTCCAGCACCGTGGGCTTGGCGAGGCCGTCCAGGACGATGAAGCGCAGCAGGTCCCCGCGGGACTTCTTGTCGACCTTCATCGTCTCCAGCAGCTTGGGCCACTGGTCGTAGCGGTAGTGCAGCGGCAGGCCCACCGCTTCGAGGATCGTGCGGTGGCGGTCGGCCGTGGCGTCGTCCAGGCGGCCGGCCAGGCGGCCGAGTTCGGCGGCGAAGTGCATGCCGACGGACACGGCGGCGCCGTGGCGCCACTTGTAGCGCTCGTTCTTCTCGATGGCGTGGCCCAGGGTGTGGCCGTAGTTGAGGATCTCGCGCAGGCCGGACTCCTTCAGGTCGGAGGAGACCACCTCGGCCTTCACCCGGATCGAGCGTTCGATGAGCTCGGCGGTGTGCGGGCCGGCGGGGGTGCGCGCGGCCTGCGGGTCGGACTCGATGAGGTCGAGGATCACCGGGTCGGCGATGAAGCCGGCCTTGATGACCTCGGCGAGCCCGGAGACGTAGTCGTTGACCGAGAGGGAGTCGAGGGCGGCGAGGTCGCACAGGACGCCGGCGGGCGGGTGGAAGGCGCCGACGAGGTTCTTGCCCTCGGCGGTGTTGATGCCCGTCTTGCCGCCGACGGCCGCGTCCACCATGGCGAGGACCGTGGTGGGGACGGCGATCCAGCGGACGCCGCGCAGCCAGGTCGCCGCGACGAAGCCGGCGAGATCGGTGGTGGCGCCGCCGCCGACGCCGACGATGACGTCGGTGCGGGTGAAGCCGGACTGGCCGAGCGCCTTCCAGCAGTAGGCGGCGACCTCGGCGGTCTTGGCCTCCTCGGCGTTGGGCACCTGGACGGCGATGGTCTCGTAGCCCTGTTCGGCCAGGTCGGCGCGGAGCGCCTCGCCGGTCTCGGCGAGCGCCTCGGGGTGGATGACGGCGACCCGCTTGGCCTTGGTGCCGATCAGTCCGGCCAGCTCGCCGAGGAGTTGACGGCCGACCAGGACGTCATAGGGTTCGGTGCCCGCCGTGCCGCCGACGTGGATCCGGGTGACGGGGGCTGGCATGGCTTCCTCCTGCCGGGGCCCGGGGGTCGCTCCCCCGGTGGGTGCGGGCAACTGCAGTGCGTCCAGGACGGCTTGGGCGACCTCGTCGGGGGTGCGGCCGTCGGTGGGGACGACGGCCGTGGCGACCTCCTCGTACAGGTGCCGCCTGGCCTCCATCAGTTCGCGCCACTGCTTGCGCGGGTTGACCGCGAGCAGGGGGCGGGCGGCGTTGAGGCCGGTGCGCTTGACCGCCTCCTCGACGTCCATGGAGAGGTAGACGACCCGCAGCGGGGCGAGGAGCGCGCGGGTACCGGCGTCCAGGACGGCGCCGCCGCCGAGCGCGAGGACGCCCTCGTGCTCGGCGACGGCGGTGCGCACCGCCTGCTTCTCCAGGGCGCGGAAGGCGGGCTCGCCGTCGTCGACGAAGATGTCGGAGATGGAGCGGCCCTCGGCGGCGACCACGTCGTCGTCGGTGTCCCGGAAGCCGGTGCCCAGCCGCTCGGCGAGGATGCGCCCGACGGTGGACTTGCCCACGCCCATCGGGCCGACCAGCACGATCAGCGGTGCGCTCATCGGATGGCCAGGTTGTCGAGGTAGGAGCGCACGTTGCGGCGGGTCTCGGTGACGCTGTCGCCGCCGAACTTCTCCGCGACCGCGTCCGCGAGGACCAGCGCCACCATGGCCTCGGCCACGATGCCGGCCGCGGGGACGGCGGAGACGTCGGAGCGCTGGTGGTGCGCCTGCGCCGGCTCGCCGGTGGTGACGTCCACCGTCCTCAGGGCGCGCGGGACGGTGGCGATCGGCTTCATCGCCGCGCGGACGCGCAGCAGCTCGCCGGTGGACAGCCCGCCCTCGGTGCCGCCGGAGCGGCCGGAGACCCGCCGGATGCCCTCGGGCGTGCTGACGATCTCGTCGTGCGCCTTGGAGCCGGGGACGCGGGCGAGTTCGAAGCCGTCGCCGATCTCGACGCCCTTGATGGCCTGGATGCCCATGAGCGCCCCGGCAAGCCGGGCGTCCAGCTTGCGGTCCCAGTGGACGTGCGAGCCGAGGCCCACGGGGACGCCGTAGGCCAGCACCTCGACCACGCCGCCGAGCGTGTCGCCGTCCTTGTGCGCCTGGTCGACCTCGGCGACCATCGCCTTCGAGGTGTCCGCGTCCAGGCAGCGCAGCGGGTCGGCGTCGAGCTTCTCGACGTCGGCCGGGGTGGGGTAGACGCCCTGCGGTGCCTTGACCGAGCACAGCTCGACCACATGGGAGACGATCTCGATGCCGGTCGTCTCCTTCAGGTACGAGCGGGCGACCGCGCCCAGCGCGACCCGGGCCGCCGTCTCACGGGCGGAGGCGCGCTCCAGCACCGGACGGGCCTCGTCGAAGCCGTACTTCTGCATGCCCGCCAGATCGGCGTGGCCGGGCCGGGGGCGGGTCAGCGGCGCGTTGCGCGCGAGGCCGGCCAGCACCTCCGGGTCCACCGGGTCGGCCGCCATGACCTGCTCCCACTTGGGCCACTCGGTGTTGCCGACCATGATCGCGACCGGGGAGCCGAGGGTCAGCCCGTGCCGGACGCCGCCGAGGAAGGTCACCTCGTCGCGCTCGAACTTCATCCGGGCACCGCGACCGTAGCCCAGCCGCCGCCTCGCGAGATGGTCCGCCACCATGTCCGTGGTGATCGGCACGCCGGCGGGAAGACCCTCCAGCGTCGCGACGAGTGCGGGACCGTGGGACTCTCCCGCGGTCAGCCAGCGCAACCTGCTCAACGGTGCTCCTCAGTGCTCGCGCCCGGTGTACTGCCCTGCGCACGCGCGTCCTCGCGTGCGGCTGTGGCGTGAACGGGGTGCGCGCTGCCCCGGCCCGCCACCTCCGATCCTCCCACGTCCGGGCCGGGTGCCCGGTCGTCGGTCCATCAGACGGACGCCCGCGCGTCAGCCGTCCTGCGGGTGCCGCCGCGGAGCGTAGGCGCCGAGGAAGTCCGCCCCGCTCTGCCGCTGGACGGGCGCGGGCGGCGCGGGCTGCGCGTTCTGCGGGGCGTACGGGCCGAGGTGATCGGCGCCCCGGCCCTGGCCGGGCTGAGCGGCGGCGGGGACCGGCTGTCCGGAGCGGGCGGCGCGGGCGGCGCGCCGCTGGGCGATCTTGCGCTTGATCTTCAGGCCCCAGTAGACGAGGACGGCGAGCGCCAGCAGGGCGTACACCGTGATCTGCACCCAGTCGGGCAGGAAGCCCAGCAGTGACTCGACGATCTGGGTCTTCCAACTGGCCAGTTCGATGCCGGTGGACCCGGTGGACATGGACGTCGCTCCCCTCCCCCGTTCCGCCCCCTGCGGTACGGCGAGTGGATCTTAGCGGTTCGCCAGCGCCCGCTCGCCGGCTTTTCGCATCGCCTCCAGCGGCGCCGGGGAGCGTCCCGTCATCTGCTCGACCTGGAGGACGGCCTGGTGCACCAGCAGGTCGAGCCCGCTGATCACCGCCCCGCCGTACGCCGACCAGCGGGCGGCGAGGACGGTCGGCCAGGGGTCGTAGAGCACGTCGAAGAGGGCGGCCGGGCGTTCCGGGACGGCGCGGGCGAGCGGGTCGGTGACCCCGGCCGGGGTGGTGGTGATCACCAGCGGGGCGTGCAGGGCCTGTTCGGCGTCGGCCCAGTCGGCGATGCGCACCTCGACCTGGAGCCGCTCGGCCCACCGGCGCATCTCGGCGGCGCGCGCCTCGCTGCGCACGTAGACGGTGACCTCGCCGGTGCAGATCCGGGCGAGGGCGGCGAGGGCGGAGGAGGCGGTGGCGCCGGCACCGAGGACGGCGGCGCGGTCCACCGTGTCGATGCCGTGCTCGCGCAAGGCGGCCACCATGCCAGGAATATCGGTGTTGTCCCCGGTCCGCCGGCCGTCGGCGGTGAAGACGACGGTGTTCACGGCGTCGACCGAGGCGGCGGTGTCGCTGATCGAGTCCAGCAGCGGGATCACCGCCCGCTTCAGCGGCATGGTCAGCGACAGGCCCGCCCACTCGGGCCCCAGCGTCTCGAAGAATCCGGGCAGTGCCTTCTCGTCGACCTCGAAGCGGTCGTACGTCCACCCCTCGAGCCCCAGCTCGGCGTACGCGGTGCGGTGCAGCACCGGGGAGAGGGAGTGTGCGATCGGGGAGCCGAGTACGGCAGCCCGGCGCGGTGAGGTCATCCGTTCTTCCTCGAGGCGTTGAACTTGTCGACCAGCTTCTGGTGCTCGGCGTTGGTCTTGGTGAACTCGCTGGTCTTCCCATCGAGCGAGATGAAGTAGTACCACCCGTCGTCGGTCGGGTTGAGCGCGCCCTTGACCGCATCCTCACCGGGGTTGCCGATGGGGCCGGGCGGCAGGCCCTTGTAGTAGTACGTGTTGTACGGGTTGTCGTAGTTGCGCAGTTCGGAGAGCGAGAGGTCGATCTTGCTCTGGTTCTTGATGTAGTTGTACGTGGAGTCGAACTCCAGCATGCCGTTGGTCTCGGTGTTGCCGGGCTCGAGCCGGTTGTAGATGACCTCGGCCATCTTGCGGAAGTCGCTGTGGCTGGTGCCCTCGGCCTGGACGAGGCTGGCGACGGTGACGAGCTGCCAGGGGTCCTTGAGACCGAGTCCCTTGGCCTTCGCCTCGACGCCGAGCTTCTCGTAGACCTTGTTGGCCTGCTCGACCATGTTCTTGAGGACGTCCTCGGGCTTCTGCCCCTTGGAGACGCCGTAGCTGGACGGGAAGAGGAACCCTTCCAGCGGGTCCTTGACGTTCTTGTGGCCCTTCGCCCAGCCGGGGAGGCCGAGCTGGTCCGCCTTCTCCTTGGCGATCTTCGCGGTGGTGCCCGCCTTGAGTTCGAGGCGTTTGTCGATGAGTTCGTAGACCTGCGCGTTGCGCAGTCCCTCGCGGATGATCAGGTTGTTGCGGCTCTCCGGGCTGAGCATCAGCTCGACCGCGCTCGCGGCCGACATCTGCTTCTCCAGCGTGTAGACGCCGTCCTGGATGGACTTGCCCTGGGGATTGCCCGCCTGCGCCGCCACGAAGGCGTCGACGCTCTTGACCACGCCGGCCTTCTTCAGCTGCTGGCCGATGACCGCGCCGGTGGCGCCCTTGGGGATGGTGACGGTCACCTTCTGCCCGTTGCCGTCGCCGGCGAAGTCCGGGGCGCTGCCGAAACGATCCTGGTAGAACTGCCAGCCGTAATAGCCCGCACCGGCCAGACCGCCGCCCAAGACCAGGGCCACCACCAGGCAGGCGCAGCCGCTGCGGCGCTTCTTCTCCTTGCCGCCCCGGCGGCGGCGGTCGCCCGGCTGGTCGTAGTCGTCGTCCTCGTCGTCACCGCCGCCCGCGAAGAAGGCGTGTTCGCCCTGGTCGGGTCCGGGGTCCCAGTCGGTCGGCGGCTCGGGCTCGGGTTCGGGGGCGGCGCGCCTGCGGCTGGGCGGCTCGGGCGGAGGGTAGGCCTCCGGGCTGCCGTAGTAGTCGGACTGCTGCCCGTAGTCGGACTGCTGCCCCGGGTAGCCGCCGCCCTGCCCGTAGGGGTCCTGCGGCGCGGCGGCGTAGGGGTCCTGCGGGTGGGTGCCGGTGTGCCAGCCGCCGGTGTCGTACTGCTGCTGGTGCTGCTGGTGCTGTGGGGCGTACTGCTGGTCGTACTGCGGATACTGCTGTCCGCCGTATCCGTTCTGCTCGGCAGTGCCCCAGTCCCCGTACTGCTGGTGCGTGTGCGACTGCTGCGGGTAATGCTGCTGCGGCTGGCCGGCGTAGGGAGCCTGCGGGCCCTGATCGGCCTGCTGCCCTCCCCATCCGCCGTCCCCGTACAACGGGTCGTCCGGATGCCACGGTTCGGAGCCTTGGCCCCGGCCATACTCAGTCATCGATCCCCTAGAGCCGCGAGGCGGTGACCGCCGGGCCACCTGAAGACCGCGGCTTGTGTTCCGCCTCTCTCTGTGCGGCGGCTGTTCGAACACCGCCGCATCGCGCGGAACGTTACCGTATCGCGATCAGATGACCACTTCGACGCCCTCGCCGGGTGCATTGCCTGACACCCGTTCGGATTCGAGGGCCTGCTGCAGGATGATCACGGCCGCTGCCTGGTCGATGACCGATCTGCCCTTCTTGGACTTCACGCCCGAGGCACGCAGTCCCTGGCTCGCTGTGACGGTGGTCATACGTTCGTCGACGAGCCGTACCGGGACGGGGGCGATGCCCTTGGCCAGCTCCTGGGCGAAGGCGCGCACCTTGGCGGCGGCCGGGCCCTCGCCCCCCTTGAGGGAGCGAGGGAGACCGACCACGACCTCGATGGGCTCGTACTCCTCGACGAGTTGCCGCAGGCGCCGGTGCGCGGCCGGGACGTCCCGGCCGGGGACGGTCTCGACCGGTGTGGCGAGGATCCCGTCGGGGTCACAGGAGGCGACCCCGATGCGGGCGTCCCCGACGTCGACGGCGAGACGGCGTCCCCTGCGCATTACTTGGCCGTCTCCGCGACCAGGCGCTCGACGGCCTGGACGGCCTCGCCGACGGCGGCCGGGTTCTGGCCGCCGCCCTGGGCGACGTCCGGCTTGCCGCCACCGCCGCCGCCGAGGGTCTTGGCGGCGGTGCGCACCAGTTCACCGGCCTTCAGTCCGCGCTCGCGGGCGGCCTCGTTGGTAGCGATCACCGTGAGCGGCTTGCCGTTGTTCACGGTGAACAGGGCGACCACGGCGGCCCGTCCGCCCCGGATGCGGCCGCGCACGTCGAGGACCAGCTTGCGCAGATCGTCGGCGGTGGTGCCGTCCGGCACCTGGCCGGTGACCACGGCGACGCCGTGGATGTCCTTGGCGGACTCGGCGAGACCGGCGGCGGCCTGCAGCACCTTCTCGGCGCGGAACTTCTCGATCTCCTTCTCGGCGTCCTTCAGCCGGCCGAGCATCGCGGAGACCTTCTCGGGCAGCTCCTCCGGGCGGCCCTTGAGCAGTTCCGTGAGCTGGTTGACGACCGTGTGCTCGCGGGCGAGGAAGCTGTAGGCGTCCACGCCGACGAGAGCCTCGATGCGGCGCACACCGGAGCCGATGGAGGACTCGCCCAGCAGCTTCACCAGGCCCAGCTGGGCGGTGTTGTGGACGTGGGTGCCGCCGCACAGCTCCTTGGAGAAGTCGCCGATGGTCACCACGCGCACCCGGTCGCCGTACTTCTCGCCGAACTCGGCGATGGCGCCCTGCTTCTTGGCCTCGTCGATGCCCATGATCTCGGCGTGGACGTCGAGGTCGCGGGCGAGCACCTCGTTGATCTTCTGCTCGACGTCGAGCATCACCGTCTGCGGCACGGCGGACGGCGAGCCGAAGTCGAAGCGGAAGCGGCCGGGCTGGTTCTCCGAACCGGCCTGGGCGGCCGTCGGGCCGAGGGCGTCGCGCAGGGCCTGGTGGGTGAGGTGGGTGGCCGAGTGGGCGCGGGCGATTGCCTTGCGGCGGGGGGCGTCGATGGCGGCGTGGGCCTTGGCGCCGACGGTGACCTCGCCGACCTGCACGACGCCCTTGTGGACGTAGACGCCGGGGACCGGCTGCTGGCAGTCGCGGACCTCGATGACGGCACCGGCGTCGGTCTTGATCCGGCCGGTGTCGCCGATCTGGCCGCCGCCCTCGGCGTAGAACGGGGTGCGGTCCAGGACGACCTCGACCTCGTCGCCCTCGGTGGCGGCCGGGGAGGAGACACCGTCGACGAGGATGCCCACGATCGTGGACTCGCCCTCGGTGTCGGTGTAACCGATGAAGTCGGTGGCGCCGGCCCGGTCGGCGATCTCGCGGTAGGCGCCGAGGTCGGCGTGGCCGGTCTTCTTGGCCTGGGCGTCGGCCTTCGCGCGCTCCCGCTGCTCCTTCATCAGGCGGCGGAAGCCCTCCTCGTCCACGGACAGGCCCTGTTCGGCGGCCATCTCCAGGGTGAGGTCGATCGGGAAGCCCCAGGTGTCGTGGAGCAGGAAGGCCTTGTCGCCGGGCAGCACGGTGGAGCCGGCGGCCTTGGTCTCGGCGACGGCGGTGTCGAGGATGTTGGTGCCGGCCTTGAGGGTCTTGAGGAAGGCGTTCTCCTCGGCGAGGGCGACCTTCTCGATGCGCTCGCGGTCGGTGATCAGCTCCGGGTACTGCTGGCCCATCATGCCGATGACGACGTCGATCAGGTCCTTGACGACCGGGCCGGTGGCGCCGAGCAGGCGCATGTTGCGGATGGCGCGGCGCATGATGCGGCGCAGCACATAGCCGCGGCCCTCGTTGCCCGGGGTGACACCGTCGCCGATGAGCATGGTGGCGGTGCGCATGTGGTCGGTGACCACGCGCAGGGACACGTCCGAGTCCTCGGAGTCGCCGTAGCGGACGCCGGTCAGCTCGGTGGCCTTCTCGATCACGGCCATCGAGGTGTCGATCTCGTACATGTTCCGCACGCCCTGCAGAATCATGGCGAGCCGCTCGAGGCCGAGGCCGGTGTCGATGTTCTTGCTGGGCAGTTCGCCGAGGATCGGGTAGTCCTTGCCGGGACCCTCGCCCCGCACGTACTGCATGAAGACGAGGTTCCAGATCTCCACGTACCGCTCGTCGTTGACGGCGGGGCCGCCCTCGGGGCCGAACTCGGGGCCGCGGTCGTAGTTGATCTCGGAGCAGGGGCCGCACGGGCCGGGGACGCCCATGTCCCAGAAGTTGTCCTTCTTGCCCAGGCGCTGGATCCGCTCGGCCGGCACGCCGATGACGTCGCGCCAGATCTGCTCGGCCTCGTCGTCGTCCTCGTACACGGTGATCCACAGACGGTCGGGCTCGAGGCCGTAACCACCCTTGTCCTGGGGCGTGGTGAGCAGCTCCCAGGCGAGCTTGATGGCGCCTTCCTTGAAGTAGTCGCCGAAGGAGAAGTTGCCGCACATCTGGAAGAACGTGCCGTGCCGGGTGGTCTTGCCGACCTCTTCGATGTCCGGCGTGCGCACGCACTTCTGGACGCTGGTGGCGCGCGGGAAGGGCGGCTTGACCTCGCCCAGGAAGTAGGGCTTGAAGGGCACCATGCCGGCCGGGACGAGCAGCAGAGTCGGGTCGTCCGCGATGAGCGACGCCGACGGGACGACGGTGTGCCCGCGCTCCTCGAAGAAGCTCAGCCAGCGGCGGCGGATCTCGGCCGACTCCATCAGTGGTCCTCATTCCGGTTGTACGGGTACGTCTTGTACGTCAGGCCCTCGGCGTACGGGGGTCTGCTGCGGTTCTCGATGACGGCGTAGTGCCGGGGGGCGGGCAGTTCGCGGTCGACGGGGGCGTTGAGCCCGAGCGCGTCGCCGAGTTCGGCCTCGCGGCGGGCCATGTTGTCGCGGACCTCGAGCGCGAAGTCCACCGCGCGGTCCTTCAGCCGGCCACCGGCCTCGAGCGCCTTGTTCGCCGCGGCGACGGCGAGGTGCTCGGGCGTCAGCTGCTTGAGCTTGCGGTTGACCTTGGTGGTGGCCCACACGCCGGCTGCGACGCCGGTGGTGAACCAGAACGTACGGCGGAACATCGCTGGGTCAGTCTCTCTTTCCCCGGGAGGTCCCGCGGCTGCGCCGGTCGCGGCGCGCGCCCGGGACGGTACGGCCCACGATCACGGTGCGTCCCGGCACCCGGGCGGGCGCCTCGTCCTTGCGGCCGCTCAGGGCCCGGCGTACGCCGTAGCCGAAGGCGGCGACCTTGACCAGAGGGCCGCCGAAGGTGGAGGCGACGGTGGTGGACAGCGCGGAGGCGTTGGAGGTGACCTCCTGCACGTCGGAGGCGATCGCGTCGACCCGTTCGATCTGGGTCTGCGCGGAGCGCACCGCCGCGGAGGCGTCGGCCAGCAGCGGGACGGCCTGGTCGGTCACGTCCGCCACGAGCTTGGTGGTCGCCCTGAGCGTCTGGGCCAGCCTCGCGAGAGCCACCGCGAGGAAGGAGACCAGGATCGCCCAGAAGACGGCCACCAGGATCCCGGCCACCTCTCCACCGGACACTGTGTGCACCCGCTCCCTGAAACGTGCCTGAACATCGAGAAAGTCGTGTCACCGAGCCTATCGCGCCGGTGATGCGACTCCGTACCGGATTAGCCTCCGGCGCCGGCGGAGCTGCGAGCACCGATTGTACGGACCGCACAGGCATGACTACGCTCCACGCCCCCGCGCGGCGGACCGCTCAACCTGGACGCCGAGGAGGGCCTGCTGGTTCCTCTGGTGGGACGTCAGGCGATGCCGGTACCGCACAGTTCCGAGCATCCGGTGGACGCCTTCCCGGATCTGGCTGCCGAGCCGCTGCGGCGGGGGCGCCGGGGCAGTTGGGCGCTCACCGCGGGGAACAAGGCGCCGTAGGTCTGCGAACGGATGGTGCGGTGGGGCGGGAGGCCGGACCGGGGTCGGAGGTGTCGCGGGCGCGCTCGGCGCCTTGGGGGGGGCGGGCCGCGTGGTGGTGTCGGGCGGTGGGATGAGGCGGTCCGGCGCCGGGTCCGGGCCCAGAACTGGGGCATCCCGCGCCGGGCCCGGGACCGGGACCCGGGCGGCACGCGCCCTGGCCCGGAAGCCGGGCGCCACCCGGGCCCGGCCCGGGTGGCCCTTTCCGGGCCGGGTGGCCCGGAAAGGGAAGACCCGCCGCTCCCCCGCCCGGGAGGGCGGGGAGGCGGCGGGCTGAGGTGCCGGTTGCCTGCTGGGGTCAGCGGGCGTAGTACTCGACGACGAGCTGCTCGTCGCAGACCACCGGGATCTCCTTGCGGTTCGGCTCGCGGTCCAGGCGGAACGCCAGGGCCTTGAGGTTCACCTGGAGGTAGCGCGGGGTCTCGCCCTCCGGGGCGAAGCCACCCTCGCGGGCGATCTGGAAGAGCGTCTTGTCCTTGGAGCGGTCACGGACCTGCACGACGTCGTCCGGGCGGACACGGAAGGAGGGCTTGTCGACCTTCTTGCCGTTGACCTGGATGTGGCCGTGCGTGACCATCTGGCGGGCCTGGTAGATCGTGCGGGCGATGCCCGAGCGCAGGACCAGCGCGTCGAGGCGCTTCTCCAGCTCCACGATCAGGGCCTCACCGGTCTTGCCCTGCACCTTGGCGGCACGCTCGTAGGCGCGGACCAGCTGGCGCTCGGAGATGTCGTACTGCGCGCGCAGACGCTGCTTCTCCAGCAGACGGACCTTGTAGTCCGAGTTCTGCTTGCGCCCACGGCCATGCTCACCGGGCGGGTACGGACGGGCCTCGAAGTACTTGACGGCCTTCGGGGTCAGCGCGATGCCGAGGGCACGCGACTTCTTGACCTTGGGGCGGGACTGGTTCGCCACTGTTACTCATTTCCTAGTGTCGGCTTGTCAGGTCTGCTGGGAGGTCGCATCCGCAGCCGGGGAATCCCTGCGGGTCCGCGAGGGACCTGCCGGGCAGCCGCTCCCCTGGTCTGGGCACATACGTGCAGCACGCGAGTGGCCCACCGACCGTTCCCGGAGCTCCGGGTGGTGGTGGGCTGCCCGCGACACCGTTCGCCGGTGCGCGACGCTCCTGGAACCGATCCCGCCGGGATCGGGCTCCGGCTGACTGTCCCGCTCTGACAGCACAGGACGCAGCACTCCGGCAAAGTTTACAGGGTCCTCAGGACCGCTTGCGCCCCAGGTGCTTCCTGGTCCACTGCACGGCGTCCGCGTAGCGGGCCTCGGCGCCGTGCCGGGTGGGCTGGTAGTACTCCCGGTCCTTGAGGGCGTCCGGGGCGTACTGCTGCTCGGCGATGCCCTCGGGCAGGTCGTGCGGGTAGACGTACCCCTTGCCGTGGCCGAGCTTGGCCGCGCCGCGGTAGTGGCTGTCCCGCAGGTGGGCCGGCACCGGCCCGGCCAGGCCCTTGCGCACGTCCTCCAGGGCGGCGCCGATCGCCGTGGTCGCCGCGTTGGACTTGGGGGCGAGGGCCAGGGCGATGGTGGCGTGGCTGAGGGTGAGGGCGGCCTCCGGGAAGCCGATCATGGCGACGGCCTGGGCTGCGGCGACCGCGATGGGCAGGGCGTTGGGGTCGGCGAGGCCGATGTCCTCACTGGCGGAGATCATCAGGCGCCGGGCGATGAAGCGGGGGTCCTCGCCGGCCTCGATCATGCGGGCCAGATAGTGCAGCGCGGCGTCCACGTCGGAGCCGCGGATGGACTTGATCAGGGCGCTGGCCACGTCGTAGTGCTGGTCGCCGTCCCGGTCGTACTTCACGGCCGCCCGGTCGACGGTCTCTTCCAGCGTGGTCAGCGAGACCTCGCTCTCGCCCTTGTCGAGGGCGGCCCCGGCGGCCGCCTCCAGCGCGGTCAGCGCGCGGCGGGCGTCGCCGCCGGCGATGCGCAGCAGGTGGTTCTCGGTGTCCTCGGCGAGCGTGACGGCGCCCTTGAGGCCCCGCTCGTCGGTGAGCGCCCGCCGGATCAGGCCGCGGATGTCGTCGTCGGTGAGAGGTTCGAGGGTGAGCAGCAGGGAGCGGGAGAGCAGCGGGGAGATGACCGAGAAGTAGGGGTTCTCGGTGGTCGCGGCGATCAGGGTCACCCAGCGGTTCTCCACGGCCGGGAGCAGCGAGTCCTGCTGGGCCTTGCTGAAGCGGTGGATCTCGTCGAGGAAGAGGACGGTCTCCTGGCCGTAGCCGCCGGAGGCGCGGCGGGCGCCGTCGATCACCGCGCGGACCTCCTTCACGCCCGCGGTGATCGCCGACAGTTCCACGAAGCGCGCGTTGGTGGCCTTGGAGACGACGTAGGCCAGGGTCGTCTTGCCCGTGCCGGGCGGGCCCCAGAGGATCACCGAGGAGGGCCCGGCGGGGCCGGAGGCGCTCTCGCCGACCAGTCTGCGCAGCGGGGACCCGGGCTTGAGCAGATGCTGCTGGCCCACCACCTCGTCGAGGGTGCGCGGGCGCATCCGGACCGCCAGGGGGCTGCCGGTCGGATCCTTCTCCTGGCGTTCTTCGGCTGCGGCGGTGAACAGGTCGGGCTCCACGACAAGAACCCTAAATCACCGCGCCGACACCCGGGCCGGGGCCGTCAGCCGGTCCAGAAGCTCCACCAGCGGGTGAGGATCAGCATGCCGATGACGCCGATGTGCAGCACCGGCATGACCCAGGTGAACTCGCCGAAGAAGCTCTTCAGCCAGGAGGGCGCGGGCAGGAAGCCGTTGCGCACGTTGAAGGAGGTCACGTACCAGAACATGATGATCGTGGCGACCCAGGCCAGGCAGCACCACAGGCACAGGGCGTTGATCCGGTACAGGGACTGGAACATCAGCCAGGCGCAGAAGGCGACGCCGAAGAGGGTGCCGGCGTTGAAGGTGAGCCAGTACCAGCGCGGGAAGCGGGCCCCGGCGAGCAGGCTCATGCCGACGCAGATCACGATGCCGTAGGTGACGAGGCCGAGCACCGGGTTGGGGAAGCCGAAGACGGAGGCCTGGTCGCTCTCCATCACGCTGCCGCAGGAGACGACCGGGTTGAGGCTGCAGCCCGGCGTGAAGGTCTCGCCTCTGACCTTGGCCTCGAGGATCTTGAACTTGTCCAGCGTGATGACCCAGGCGGCGAGCACTCCGGCCGCGCCGGTGATCACCAGCAGCAGGGCGAGGGCCCGGCTGCTGCCCTCGGTGCGCCGCGCGCCGGCCGTGCGCTGCCGCGCGGGCGAGTGCTCGGGCTCCATGGCGACGTCCTTGACTGTCGTCTTGCTCATCACGCCGATTCCGTCACTAGCGAGTGTGGACCTTGCTTCGGGCAGGGGCCATTGTGCCGCACGGGCCTGTGGCGACGCCGTTCGCTGGACATAAGGAATGACCGGCACTCACTCGCGAGCGTTCGGTTTCGGCCGATGTTCGTCGCAGTGCCGTACGGCTGTACGACTGCTCGAAGGCGCCGGGGGCCATCGGCCCCCCGGCGCCTCGAACCGTCTGAGCGGAGCGGTCCGTCAGCCGAGCCGGGACTCCAGCTCCGCCACGATCTCGTTGACGCCGACCGGGACCTGCTCGCCGGACTCCATGTCCTTCAGCTGGACCACGCCCTCGGCGAGATCGCGCTCGCCGGCGACGATCGTGTAGCGGGCGCCGCTGCGGTTGGCGTTCTTCATGGCGCCCTTCAGGCCCTTGCCGCCGTAGGAGAAGTCCGCCGCGATGCCGTTCTTGCGCAGCTCGGTGACCTTGGTGAACAGCACCCGGCGGGCCTCCTCGCCCAGCGGGACGGCGAACACGCTGGTGGTGGCGGGCAGTTCGAGCTCGATGCCCTCCGCCTCGAGGGCGAGGACCGTGCGGTCGACGCCGAGGGCCCAGCCGACGGACGGCAGCGCGGGGCCGCCGATCATCTCCGACAGGCCGTCGTAGCGGCCGCCGCCGCCCACCGCGGACTGGGAGCCGAGGCCGTCGTGGACGAACTCGAAGGTGGTGCGGGTGTAGTAGTCGAGGCCGCGCACCAGCTTGGGGTCGTCCTCGAAGGCCACGCCCGCCGTGGTGATCAGCTCGCGGACCTCCTCGTGGTACGCCTTGCAGGCGTCGCACAGGTAGTCCCGCAGCAGCGGGACCCCGGCGAGCTGCTTTTGCACCGACTCCCGCTTGTCGTCGAGCACCCGCAGCGGGTTGATGTCGATGCGGCGGCGGGTGTCCTCGTCCAGGTCGAGCCCGCGCAGGAAGTCCTGCAGCGCGGCGCGGTAGACCGGGCGGCACTCCTTGTCGCCGAGGCTGTTGAGCAGGATCCGGAAGTTCTGCAGGCCCAGCGAGCGGTACGCCTGGTCGGCGAGGATGATCAGCTCGGCGTCGAGCGCCGGGTCCTCCGCGCCGATCGCCTCGGCGCCGACCTGGGAGAAGTGACGGTAGCGGCCCTTCTGCGGGCGCTCGTAGCGGTAGTACGAGCCGGAGTACCAGAGCTTGACCGGGAGGTTGCCCGCCTTGTGCAGGTTGGCCTCCAGGGCGGCGCGCAGCACGGAGGCGGTGCCCTCGGGGCGCAGGGCGAGCTTGTCGCCGCCCTTGGTCTCGAAGGCGTACATCTCCTTGGTCACGATGTCGGTGGACTCGCCGACGCCGCGGGCGAACAGCTCCACGTTCTCGAAGCCGGGCGTCTCGATGTAGCCGTAGCCGGAGTTGCGCAGCGGGGCGGCGAACGCCTCCCGGACGGCGAGGTACTTGGCCGAGTCCGGCGGGATCAGGTCGTACGTGCCCTTGGGGGCCTTGAAAGTGCTCACGGAAGGTCTCGTCACATTCCTCGTCGGGGAGCCTCCTGGGCTCCCAGGCCGGCGGCCACCTGCCGCAGATACGGGTTGGTGGCGCGCTCCTGGCCGATGGTGGTCTGGGGGCCGTGGCCGGACAGCACCACGGTCGAGTCGTCGAGCGGCAGGCACACGCGGGCCAGCGAGTCGAGCATCTCGGCCATGTCACCGCCGGGCAGGTCGGTGCGTCCGACGGAGCCGGCGAACAGCAGGTCGCCCGAGAACAGGATCGGCGGGATGTCCGCCGCCTCGGGCAGGCCGAAGGTCACCGACCCCTTGGTATGGCCCGGTGCGTGCGAGACACCGAACTCCAGACCCGCCAGCTGAAGCTTCACGCCGTCGGCCAGCTCCTTGACGTCGTCCGGCTCCCCCACGGTCAGCTCGCCCAGCAGCGGCATCCCGATGGAGCGGCCCAGCGCCTTCTCGGGGTCGCTCATCATGTACCGGTCCTCGGGGTGGATCCACGCGGGGACGTCGTGGGCGCCGCAGACGGGGACGACCGAGGCGACGTGGTCGATGTGGCCGTGCGTGAGGACGACGGCGACCGGCTTCAGCCGGTGCTTGCGGACCGCCTCCTCCACTCCGGGCGCGGCCTGGTGGCCGGGGTCGATGATCACGCACTCCTCACCGGCTGCGGGGGCGACGAGATAACAGTTCGTCCCCCATGCTCCGGCGGGGAACCCGGCAATGAGCACGATCGTCCTTCGTTCGAGTCGGTACGAGAGGCTTACGGCGGGCCGAGCCCGTGGTCAGAGCCTACCGGCGCTGCCGAATCCTCAGCGAACCCATATACGGTACGGGGCACACGCAGACGGTCGGCTCACCGCACGCACGCGTACCGGTCGACACACGAGACGCATGAGGAGTTAACCCGGTGGTCAGCCAGGAACAGCGGCGGCGTCAGCTCGCCCGGGAGAAGTTCTTGCGGCAGCAGCAGCGGCGTATCGAAGCGCGGCGCAAGGCGCGCATCCGCAACTCGGTGATCGCTTCGGTGCTCGGTGTCGTCCTGATCGGCAGCCTGGCGTTGTACACGACCGGGGTGCTCAAGCAGGACGACGAGAAGACCAACGCGAGCGCGGAGATCACCCCCGGCGCCACCCCGACCAGCAAGGCGCCGGACCCCTGCGACAAGCCGGCACCGGGCAAGCCGAAGCCGAAGACGTGGAAGAAGGAGCCGGCGCTCGAGATCGACAAGTCTGCGAAATACACGCTGAAGCTGGACACCACGTGCGGCGAGATAGACGTGGCGCTGAAGGCGTCGGCCGCGCCGCACACGGTCAACTCGTTCGAGTTCCTTGCCGGCCAGGGCTACTTCGACCACACCAAGTGCCACCGGCTCACTACTCAGGGCATCCATGTGCTGCAGTGCGGCGACCCCACGGGCATGGGCACCGGCGGGCCCGGCTACACGATCCCGGACGAGAATCTGAAGGACAAGAGCCTCAAGAACAACATCTACCCCGCCGGCACGGTCGCGATGGCGAACACCGGGCAGAAGAACAGTGGAGGCAGCCAGTTCTTCCTGGTCTACAAGGACAGCCAGCTGCCGCCCAACTACACACCGTTCGGTACGGTCTCGGAGGCGGGCATGAAGGTGCTGAAGAAGATCGCCAAGGCCGGGGAGAGCACGGGCATGGGCGACGGGGCGCCCAACGCGACGGTCGTGATCGACAAGGCCAGCGTCACGAAATCCTGACCCCCATCTGCGAGATTTCGGTCGCGCGGGATGCGGACAGGCATCCCGTCGGTCGCCTATGTTGGCCGTGACGAAACTGTGGACGATGCCCGGGGGAGCACAAGCGACTCGCAGGCATCATGTGGAGGAGGCGCTGTGAGCAGCGACCCGTGGGGCCGCGTCGACGAGACGGGGACCGTGTACGTGCGTACGGCCGACGGCGAGAAGGTCGTCGGTTCCTGGCAGGCAGGCTCCCCCGAGGAGGCTCTGGCCTACTTCGAGCGCAAGTACGAGGGCCTGGTTGTCGAGATCGGCCTCCTCGAGAAGCGAGTGAAGACCACCGACCTGTCGTCGAAGGACGCCCTGGCCGCGATCGAGCACATCCGCGAGCAGGTGGACGCCCATCACGCGGTGGGTGACCTGGACGCCCTGAAGGTCCGGCTGGACAAGCTCGTGGAGCTGGTGGAGAAGCGCCGCGAGGAACGCAAGGCGCAGCGGGCCCGGCAGGCCGAGGAGGCGCGGCGGGCCAAGGAGGAGCTGGTCAGCGAGGCGGAGCAGCTGGCCACCTCCGATCAGTGGCGGGCGGCCGGTGAGCGGCTGCGGGCGCTGGTGGACACCTGGAAGAGCCTGCCGCGGCTGGACCGCAAGTCCGACGACGAGCTGTGGCACCGGTTCTCGCACGCCCGGTCGCAGTTCTCCAAGCGGCGCAAGCAGCACTTCGCGCAGCTGGACGCGCAGCGCGAGGAGGCCCGCCGCATCAAGGAGCGGCTGGTCGCCGAGGCGGAGGCGCTGTCGGACTCGACGGACTGGGGTCCGACGGCGGCGCGCTACCGGGAGCTGATGGCGGAGTGGAAGGCCGCGGGACGCGCCCAGCGCGAGCACGAGGAAGACCTCTGGAACCGCTTCCGCGGCGCCCAGGACATCTTCTTCGCGGCGCGCAGCGCGGTGTTCGCCGAGCGTGACGCGGAGCAGGCGGAGAACCTCAAGCTGAAGGAGGAGCTGGCCGAGGAGGCCGAGAAGCTGCTGCCGATCACGGACCTGAAGGCGGCCCGGGCCGCGTTCCGTGCGATCAACGAGCGCTGGGAGACCATCGGCCATGTGCCGCGGGACGCCCGCCCGAAGGTCGAGGGCCGGATGCACGCGGTGGAGCGGGCCATCCAGGAGGCCGAGGAGGCCGAGTGGCGCCGCACCAACCCGGAGGCCCGGGCGCGTGCCGAGGGTCTGACCGGCCAGCTGCAGGCGGCCGTGGACAAGCTCAAGGGCCAGATCGAGCAGGCCCGCGCCCAGGGCAACACCGCCAAGGCGGAGAAGCTGGAGCGCGAGCTGGAGGGCCGCCAGGCCCTCCTGGACCAGGCCCTGAAGGGCCTGCAGGAGTTCGGCGGCTGAACCACCAGCACAAGAGGGCTTCCGTACCAGTACGGGAGCCCCTCTTGCCGTCTCCTGGACTCTTCCCGGCGCGTTGGGCGCCCGTGCGCCCGGTGTCAGCCCCGGTTGCGGGCCGAGGTGACGCGGTAGACGTCGTAGACGCCCTCGACGCCGCGGACGGCCTTGAGGACGTGGCCGAGGTGCTTGGGGTCGCCCATCTCGAAGGTGAAGCGGGAGGTGGCGACGCGGTCGCGGGAGGTCTGGACGGCCGCGGAGAGGATGTTGACGTGCTGGTCGGACAGCACCCGGGTGACGTCCGAGAGCAGCCGGGAGCGGTCCAGCGCCTCGACCTGGATGGCGACCAGGAACACCGACGACTGGGTGGGTGCCCACTCGACCTCGAGGATCCGCTCGGGTTCCTTGGACAGCGAGTCGACGTTCACACAGTCGCTGCGGTGCACCGAGACGCCGCTGCCGCGGGTGACGAAGCCGATGATCGGGTCGCCGGGCACGGGGGTGCAGCAGCGGGCGAGCTTGACCCAGACGTCCTCGACGCCCTTGACGATCACGCCGGGGTCGGAGCTGGAGCGGCGCTTGCGGCTGCGGGAGCGGGCCGGGGGCACCGCCTCGTCGATCTCCTCGCTGGCCGCCTCCTCGCCGCCGAGGGCCTGGACCAGCTTCTGCACGATGTTCTGTGCGGAGACATGGCCCTCGCCGATCGCCGCGTACAGCGCGGAGATGTCCGAGTAGCGCATCTCGTGCGCGAGGGTGACCAGGGAGTCCCCGGTGAGGATCCGCTGGATCGGCAGGTTCTGCTTGCGCATGGCGCGGACGATGGCGTCCTTGCCCTGCTCGATCGCCTCGTCGCGGCGCTCCTTGGAGAACCAGGCGCGGATCTTGTTGCGGGCGCGCGGCGACTTGACGAAGCCCAGCCAGTCCCGGGAGGGGCCGGCGCCGGGCGCCTTGGAGGTGAAGACCTCGACCAGGTCGCCGTTGTCCAGGGTGGACTCCAGCGGCACCAGACGGCCGTTGACCCGCGCCCCTATGGTGCGGTGCCCGACCTCGGTGTGGACCGCGTATGCGAAGTCCACCGGGGTGGCGCCGGCCGGGAGCGCGATCACGTCGCCCTTGGGCGTGAAGACGAAGACCTCGTTGCGGGACAGGTCGAAGCGCAGCGACTCCAGGAACTCGCCCGGGTCCTCCGTCTCCTTCTGCCAGTCGAGCAGCTGCCGCAGCCACGCCATGTCGTTGATGGCGTCCTTGTCCTTGCCGGACGACTTGGGCGCGTCGGTGCGGATCTTGGAGGCGCCGGCCACGGCCTCCTGCTTGTACTTCCAGTGCGCGGCGATGCCGTACTCGGCGCGGCGGTGCATGTCGAAGGTGCGGATCTGCAGCTCGACCGGTTTGCCGCCGGGACCGATGACCGTCGTGTGCAGCGACTGGTACATGTTGAACTTCGGCATCGCGATGTAGTCCTTGAACCGGCCGGGGACCGGGTTCCATCGCGCGTGCACGGTGCCGAGGGCCGCGTAGCAGTCGCGGACGGTGTCCACGAGGACGCGGATGCCCACCAGGTCGTAGATCTCCGCGAAGTCACGGCCGCGGACGATCATCTTCTGGTAGACGCTGTAGTAGTGCTTGGGCCGGCCGGTGACGGTCGCCTTGATGCGGGCGGCGCGCAGGTCCTGCTGGACCTCGTCGGTGACGATGGCCAGGTACTCGTCACGCTTGGGGGCGCGCTCGGCCACCAGGCGGACGATCTCGTCGTACATCTTGGGGTAGAGGATCGCGAAGGCGAGGTCCTCCAGCTCCCACTTGATGGTGTTCATGCCCAGCCGGTGGGCGAGCGGCGCGTAGATCTCCAGGGTCTCGCGCGCCTTCTTCTCCTGCTTCTCGCGCTTGAGATAGCGCATGGTGCGCATGTTGTGCAGGCGGTCGGCGAGCTTGATGACCAGGACCCGGGGGTCCTTGGCCATGGCGACGACCATCTTGCGCACGGTCTCGGCCTGGGCGGCCTCGCCGAACTTGACCTTGTCCAGCTTGGTGACGCCGTCGACGAGCAGGGCGACGGTGTCGCCGAAGTCGCGGCGCAGCTGATCCAGGCCGTACTCGGTGTCCTCGACGGTGTCGTGCAGCAGTCCGGCCATGAGGGTGGCCGGGTCCATGCCGAGCTCGGCGAGGATCGTGGTCACCGCGAGCGGGTGGGTGATGTACGGGTCGCCGCTCTTGCGCTTCTGGCCGCGGTGCCAGCGTTCGGCGACCTGGTAGGCCTTCTCGATCTGGCGGAGCGTGGAGTTCTCGATCTTGGGGTCGTTGCTGCGCACTATCCGCAGCAACGGCTCCAGGACCGGGTTGTACGGGTTGGCGCGCTGCACACCGAGCCGGGCGAGGCGGGCGCGGACGCGGTTGGAGGAGCCGGAACGGGCGGGCTGGCCGGTGTTGGGGCGGGTCGTGGGGGCCAGGCGCTCCGGCGGGGCCGGCTTGGACCGGGACTGCTCGGGCTTGTCGACGGGTGCTGCCTGGGCGCGCTGGACCGGCCCGCGGGTGTCGTTCTTCGCCTGGGGCGTGTCCGGCGCGGGCTTGCCCGCGGCCGCCGAGGCGGACTCGGGCTTGGCGGCGGTCAGGTGCTGGGCCTCGTCTGGCAAGAGGACTCCTCGTGCGCGATCCGGGTCCCCGGTCAGGCTCCGGAGATCCCATGGTAGCGATCCAGGACCGTTCGATCGCCTGTTGCCCGGTGTGAGGACCGTCAACCGGAAAAACGCCCGGGACGTGCGCCTGATTCCTCCCGGTCCGCTCCGTGCGGTGCGCCCTTCCTCCCGGTCCCCGCTCCGTGCGGTGCGCTCCGGTCCGCTCCCCGCGGTGAGCCGCCGCCTCACCGGGAACGCGGGCCGACGCGACGGTGCCCCCGCCGCTCCCCGTCTCCGGGGCGGGCGGCGGGGGCACCGTGGTGGTACCGGTCCGCTGAGCCTCACAGGCGCAGCAGGGCCTCCAGCGGGGCGCCCGCGAGGGCGGGCTCCAGGCGTTCCCGGCCGCCGAGGAAGCCGAGCTCCATCAGGACCGCGAGGCCCGCGACCTCGGCGCCGGCCCGGCGGACGAGCTGGACGGACGCCTCGGCGGTGCCGCCGGTGGCCAGCACGTCGTCGACGATCAGGACGCGGTCGTCGCCGCCGAGGTCCTCCGCGTGCACCTCGATCTCGGCGGAGCCGTACTCCAGCTCGTAGGCCTGGCTGAGGGTGGCTCCGGGGAGCTTGCCCGCCTTGCGCACGGGCACGAAGCCGAGGCCCGCGCGGACGGCGACCGGGGCGCCGAGGATGAAGCCGCGCGCCTCCAGACCGATGACCTTGGTGGCGCCGGTCTGCCCGGCGATGCCGGCCAGCGCGTCGGTGAGCGCGGTGAAGGCCGCCGGGTCCGCCAGCAGGGGCGTGATGTCCTTGAACATCACCCCCGGCTGCGGGTAGTCGGCCACATCACGGATGCGGCTGAGCAGGAGGTCCCGGATCTCGGTCATCGGCGCTTCCCCGAGGGCCTGCCGCGGCCGCGGTTGCGGGGCGCCGGCTGGTTGCGGGGGCCGACGACCGCGGGAGCGGCGTCCCGCGCCTCGTCGGCGTAGCCGCCGCTGCCGACGGGCTCGGGCTCGGGGGCGGACTTGCCCTGGGCCCGCTTGGCGAGCACCCGCTTCTTCAGCGCCTTCATCGCCGGGTCGCGCTCCTTGAGGTCGGCGACGAGCGGGGTGGCGATGAAGATCGAGGAGTACGCACCGGCGGCGAGGCCGACGAACAGTGACAGGGAGATGTCGTTCAGCATGCCGGCGCCCAGGACACCGCCACCGATGAACAGCAGGCCGGCCACCGGCAGCAGCGCGACCACCGTGGTGTTGATGGAGCGGACCAGGGTGCTGTTGATCGAGCGGTTGGCGATCTCGCTGTAGGTCCAGCGGGTCTGCTTGGTGATGTCCTTGGTCTGCTCCTTGAGGCTGTCGAAGACGACGACCGTGTCGTAGAGCGAGTAACCGAGGATGGTGAGCAGACCGATCACCGTGCCCGGTGTGACCTCGAAGCCCACCAGGGCGTAGATGCCGACGGTGATCGTGATGTCGTGGATCAGGGCGACGAAGGCGGCGAACGCCATGCGCCATTCGAAGGCGATCGCCAGATAGATCACCACCAGGACCAGGAAGATGCCCAGGCCCTGCCAGGCCTTGTTGGCGATCTGCTCGCCCCAGCTCGGACCGACGAGTTCGGCGTTGATCTGCTCGGACTCGACCTTCAGGTCCTCGGACAGCTTGTCCTTGATCTTGTCCGAGGCGCCCGTGTCGATGCCCGCGACCTGGATGCGCAGGCTGCCGTCACCCAGCTTCTGGACGATGGCGTCGTGGCCCGACGCCTCCTCCGCGTACTCCTCGGCCTGGGCGACCGAGACGCTCATGTTCTTCGGGGTGGTGAAGACCGCTCCGCCCTGGAACTCGATGCCCATGTGCAGGCCGCGCACCGCCAGGCCGACGATGGCCGTGATGGTGATCAGGATGGAGATGCCGTACCAGATCTTGCGGTTCTTGACGAAGTCGTAGCCGATTTCGCCATGGTGCAACCGGGCGCCGAGGGTGCCGAGTTTCGACATCGCTCACGCCTCCTTCGTCTCGACGGGAACGGCGGGGCGGCGGGTGCGGCGCAGCGGAGGCTTGGCGCCCAGGGCCTTGGGGTCGAGACCCGACCACTTGTGACCGCTCGCGAAGAACTTCCGGCGGGCCATCAGCGTCAGCAGCGGCTTGGTGAACAGGAAGACCACCACCACGTCGAGGACGGTGGTCAGACCGAGCGTGAACGCGAAGCCCTGGACCTTGCCGACCGTGACGGCGAACAGCACCGCGGCGGCGAGGAACGACACGAAGTCGGAGACCAGGATCGTGCGCCGGGCGCGCGGCCAGGCCCGCTCCACCGCCGGACGCAGCGAGCGGCCCTCGCGGATCTCGTCCCGGACGCGTTCGAAGTAGACGATGAACGAGTCCGCGGTGATGCCGATGGCGACGATGGCGCCGCAGACGGCCGGGAGGTTCAGCGCGAAGCCGATGGTCGGGCCGAGCAGCGACATGATCAGGTAGGTGAGCGCCGCGGAGACCAGCAGCGAGGCGACGGCGATGAACGACAGGCCCCGGTAGTAGATCAGCAGGTAGGCGACGACCAGGGCGAGGCCGATGGCACCCGCGATCAGACCGGCCTGCAGCTGCTCACCGCCGAGGGCGGCGGTGACGGTGGTGACGCTGTCCTCCTTGAAGGTCAGCGGCAGAGCGCCGTAGGAGAGGACGTTGGCCAGGTTCTTGGCCGACTCCTGGGTGAAGTTGCCGGAGATCTCGGCGTTGCTGCTCAGCGACTGCGTGACGTACGGGTTGGAGACCACGTTGCCGTCCAGAACGATGGCGAACTCGTTCTGCGGGGACTGCTGCTGCGCCAGCTTGCCGGTGATGCTCGCGAACTTCTTCGAGCCCTTGTCCGTGAAGCCCAGGGTGACCTTCCAGCCGGTGCCGGCCTGGGTGTCGTAGACCGCCTGGGCCTCGTCGACGTCCGTGCCGTCGACCTCGGCGGGTCCGAGCAGGTACTTCTGCCACTGGCCCTGCGAGTCCTGGCCGCAGGCGACGGTGGCCTCGGTGGGCTTGGCGCCCTTGCCCGCCTTGGTCCGCTGGTCGGGCTTGGTGCAGTCGAGGGCGGCGTACTCGGCCTGCAGCTTGCTGTTCTGCGGGTCTGCCTTGTCGCCCTTGTCGCCCTTGTCGCCGGAGTCCTTGGACTCGGAGGCCTTCGGGGTGGGGGACGGGCTCGCGTCGGCCTTGAGGCCGTCGGTGACCGCGCGTCCCTGAGAGGTGGCCGAGGGGCTGGGCGTGGTGCCCTCGTCCTTCTTCTCGTCCTTCTTGTTCTCCGTCTTCTTGTCGGAGCCGGCCGAAGGACTCGAGGACGCCTCGGGGGTGGGGGCGGCGCCCCCCGCCTCCCGGGCGATCACCGGGCGGAAGTACAGCTTGGCCGTGGTGCCGACCTGTTCCCGGGCCTGCTTGGAGTTCGTGCCCTTGGGGATGTTGACGATGATGTTGCGATCACCCTGGGTCTGGACCTCGGCCTCCGAGACGCCGAGACCGTTGACCCGGCGCTCCATGATGGAGACGGCCGTTTCCATGTTGGTCTTGTTGATCGCGGACTCCTGGCCCGCCTCGGGTTCCGCACGCAGCGTGATGCTGGTGCCGCCCGCCAGGTCGATGCCCAGTCGCGGGGTGGTGTGGCCGGAGGCGAACATTCCGGCGGTGAGCCCCACGATGGCGATCAGGATCAGGGCCAGTGAGCGCCATGGCTTGCTCTGGGCGCTCGCATTCCGGCCCTTTTTAGGTGCTGCCACCTTCTCGTACTCCCTCTCGGGCCGCCTCGCGCCGGGTCGGCGGGCGGGCGGCCATGACATGGTCTAGGGATTCCGTGCGAGCTGGGCACATCGCGGGGCGCGCGGGGTCCTGCCCCGCGCGCCCCGCGACATGACTACTTCACCTCGGAGTCGCCCTCGGACTTCTTCGCCTTCTCGTCCGTCTTCGCCTCGGCGGCGTCGTCCGTCTTCGCCTCGGCGGCGTCGGCCGTCTTCGCCTCGGCGGCGTCGGCCGCCTCGTCGGCCTGGTCCTTCTTGCCGAGGTCGACAGGCGTGTCGTCGGAGGCGGCAGCGTCGGTGGAGTCGTCGGTCTCGGTGAGGGAGGAGGCGTCGTCGGGCACGAGGTCGGACTTCAGGTCGTGCTCGATGCCGTGGACGATGCGGTTGTACTCGTCGTCGCTGAGCACGGCACCGATGGCGTTCTTGGCGAAGAGCAGCTCGACGCCCGGCCCGGCGTCGAGGAGGACCGTGTCCTCGTTGACCTCCTTGACCGTGGCGTACATGCCCCCGATGGTGCGGACGCCGGAACCGGGCTGCATCTGGTTCCGCATCTCGATGGCCTGCTGTTGCTTCTTCTTGGCCGACCGGGTCATCAGGAACATGGCCCCGATGAGCACAATGAACGGGAGGAGGGTCAGGAGACTCACGGGTCGGAACTTCCTTCACACGACCGCGATGGTGAACGGCCTGATGGTTGGGGGTATGTGATGCCGCCGACAACGGTGGCATCGGCGGAGTCTAAGCGAGTCCGCGCGCATGGAACAACGCTCAGCATGGCACCGGGGTTCCTGCCCCGGCCACCACGCACGCCGTCACGCCCCGAACAGGTCCCCTTGTCCGTTTCCGGCGGCCTGTGAGCGGGGCGGGGTGAGGCCGAGATGCGCCCATGCCGCCGGGGTGGCGACCCGGCCGCGGGGCGTGCGCGCGAGCAGACCTTCCCGTACCAGGAAGGGCTCGGCCACCTCTTCCACCGTCTCACGTTCCTCGCCGACCGCGACGGCGAGCGTGGACAGGCCCACCGGTCCCCCGCCGAACAGCTTCAGCAGGGCCTGAAGGACCGCCCGGTCCAGCCGGTCCAGGCCCCGGGCGTCGACCTCGTAGACGGCGAGGGCCGCCGAGGCGATCTCCCGGGTGATCCTGCCGTCGGCCTTGACCTGCGCATAGTCGCGGACGCGGCGCAGCAGGCGGTTGGCGATGCGCGGGGTGCCGCGGGAGCGGCCGGCGATCTCGGCGGCGCCGTCGGCGTCGATCTCGACGTCCAGCAGGCTCGCTGAGCGGTGGATGACCCGCTCCAGCTCGGCCGGCTCGTAGAACTCCATGTGGGCGGTGAAGCCGAAGCGGTCGCGCAGCGGGGGCGGCAGCAGTCCGGCGCGGGTGGTGGCGCCGACCAGGGTGAAGGGGGGCAGCTCCAGCGGGATCGCGGTGGCGCCGGGGCCCTTGCCGACGATCACGTCGACGCGGAAGTCCTCCATGGCCATGTAGAGCATCTCCTCGGCGGGCCGGGACATGCGGTGGATCTCGTCGAGGAAGAGCACCTCCCCTTCCTGGAGGGAGGAGAGGATCGCGGCGAGGTCGCCGGCGTGCTGGATGGCCGGTCCGCTGGTGATGCGGATCGGGGCGTTCATCTCGGCCGCGATGATCATGGAGAGGGTGGTCTTGCCGAGGCCGGGGGCGCCGGAGAGCAGCACATGGTCGGCGGTGGCGCCGCGGGCGCGGGCGGCCCGCAGCACCAGGTCGAGCTGTTCGCGGACCTTCTCCTGGCCGATGAACTCGCCCAGGTCCTTGGGGCGCAGGGCGGCCTCGACGGCCTGGTCCTCGCGGTCGGCGGACGCGCCGACGAGCCGCTCGGCGGCGGGGGTGTCGGCCGTGTCGTCCCAGTTCATGCGTGTGCCTCAGCTCTCCGTACGGCTATCGGGCGCGGTTCAGCGTCTGCAGGGCGGCCTTGAGCAGCGCGCCGATCTGGGGTGTGCCCCCGGCGGCCTCGGCCTGCGGCGCCACGGCGGCGACCGCCTCGTCGGCCTCACGGGTGGCGTACCCGAGGCCGATCAGGGCGGCGTGCAGCTGGTCCCGCCAGCCGCCGCTCGCGGGGGCACCTGCGGCGGGCGGGCCGGCCGGTTCGCCGAGCCGGTCCTTCAGCTCCAGCAGCAGCTTCTGCGCGCCCTTCTTGCCGATGCCGGGGACGGCGGTGAGCGCCTTCTCGTCGCCGGTGGCGACGGCGCGGCGCAGGGCGTCGGGGCTGTGCACGGCGAGCATCGCCTGGGCGAGCCGCGGTCCGACGCCGCTGGCGGTCTGGAGCAGCTCGAACACCTGCCGCTCGTCCTCGTCGGCGAAGCCGTACAGCGTCAGCGAGTCCTCGCGGACCACGAGGCTGGTGTGCAGCTTGGCGGGCCGGCCGACGCGGAGCCCGCCGAGGGTGTTCGGGGTGCACTGCACGGCCATGCCGACACCGCCGACCTCGACCACCGCGGCGTCGGGGGCGAGCGCGGCGACCGTGCCGCTGACGAAGGCGATCATGTCGTACGGCCTTTCGATGCGTGCAGGGCGGCGGCCTGCTGGAGCCGGTTCTGCGCGGGGGCGCGCCAGATGTGGCAGATGGCGAGGGCGAGGGCGTCGGCGGCGTCCGCGGGCCGGGGCGGGGCGGTGAGCCGCAGCAGCCGGGTGACCATGGCGCCGACCTGCGCCTTCTCCGCGCGGCCGCTGCCGGTGACGGCGGCCTTGACCTCGCTGGGGGTGTGCAGGGCGACGGGGATGCCGCGGCGGGCGGCGCACAGCGTGGCGACGGCGCTGGCCTGGGCCGTGCCCATGACCGTGCGGACGTTGTGCTGGCTGAAGACGCGCTCCACGGCGACGTACTCGGGCCGGTACTCGTCCAGCCATTCCTCGAGGCCCTGCTCGATGGCGACCAATCGGTGGCCCAGCTCGGCGTCCACCGGGGTCCGCACGACGCCGACGCCGAGCATGGTCAGCGGACGGCCCGCCACCCCCTCGACCACCCCGACGCCGCACCGGGTCAGTCCCGGGTCCACCCCCAGTACGCGCACGAGCGCCCTCCCATCGATCACCTGTTTGTGCAGGCTATCGGGTGCCACCGACAACGCGACGGGCCGACGGGTGTGTCCCGTCGGCCCGTCCGGTCCGCTCAGCCGGCCGCGCGGCGTCAGGCGCCGACCTTCTCCATGATCTCGTCGCTGACGTCGAAGTTGGCGAAGACGTTCTGCACGTCGTCGCTGTCCTCCAGCGCGTCGATGAGCTTGAAGATCTTCTTCGCGCCCTCCTCGTCCAGCTGGACCTGCATGGTCGGGACGAAGTTGGCGTCGGCGGACTCGTAGTCGATGCCGGCGTCCTGCAGCGCGGTGCGGACCGCGACCAGGTCGCCCGGCTCGCTGATCACCTCGAAGTTCTCGCCGAGGTCGTTGACCTCCTCGGCGCCCGCGTCCAGGACGGCCGCGAGGACGTCGTCCTCGGTCAGGTCGCCCTTGGGGACGATCACCACGCCCTTGCGGTTGAACAGGTACGACACCGAGCCCGGGTCGGCCATGGAGCCGCCGTTGCGGGTCATGGCGACGCGCACCTCGGAGGCGGCGCGGTTGCGGTTGTCGGTGAGGCACTCGATGAGCACCGCGACACCGTTCGGCCCGTAGCCCTCGTACATGATCGTCTCGTAGTCGGCGCCGCCGGCCTCCAGGCCCGCACCGCGCTTGACCGCCGATTCGATGTTCTTGTTCGGGACCGACGACTTCTTGGCCTTCTGGATGGCGTCGTACAGCGTCGGGTTACCGTCGGGATCGGCACCGCCCATCCGGGCCGCGACCTCGATGTTCTTGATCAGCTTCGCGAAGAGCTTGCCGCGCTTGGCATCGATCACGGCCTTCTTGTGCTTCGTCGTGGCCCATTTAGAGTGGCCGGACATCTGCCTGTCTCCTTCGCGTAACCCATCTCTGCAACGAACGCTGGAATCCTACAAGGACTGCGCCGTCCTCCAGGTGCGCACCATGTCCACGAACAGGCGGTGCACCCGGTGGTCGCCGGTGAGTTCCGGGTGGAACGAGGTGGCCAGCGCGTTGCCCTGACGGACCGCGACGATGTGACCGCCGTGCTCGGCGAGCACCTCGGCCCCGGCGCCGACGGACTCGACCCAGGGGGCGCGGATGAAGACGCCCTCCACAGGATCGCCCTCGATGCCCTTGACGTCGACCGCGGCCTCGAAGGACTCGTTCTGCCGTCCGAAGGCGTTGCGGCGCACGATCATGTCGATGCCGCCGACGGTCTCCTGCCCGGAGCGCGGGTCGAGGATCTTGTCGGCGAGCATGATCATGCCGGCGCAGGTGCCGTAGACGGGCATCCCGTCCCGCACCCGCGCCCGCAGGGGCTCCATCACGCCGAACAGATGGGCGAGCTTGGAGATGGTGGTGGACTCACCGCCGGGGATGACCAGGCCGTCCACCTCGGCGAGCTCCTCGGGGCGCCGCACCGGCCTGGCCACGGCGTCGGCCGCGGCCAGGGCGACAAGGTGCTCCCGGACGTCGCCCTGGAGTGCCAGGACGCCGATGACAGGGGTGTTCATACGTGCCTTACCAGCCGCGGTTGGCGTAACGCTCGGTCTCGGGGAGGGTGTCGCAGTTGATGCCGACCATGGCCTCGCCGAGGTTGCGGGACGCGTCCGCGATGATCTTCGGGTCGTCGTAGAAGGTGGTCGCCTTGACGATGGCGGCGGCGCGCTTGGCCGGGTCGCCGGACTTGAAGATGCCGGAGCCGACGAAGACGCCCTCGGCGCCGAGCTGGCGCATCAGCGCGGCGTCGGCCGGGGTGGCCACACCGCCGGCGGAGAACAGCACCACCGGGAGCTTGCCCAGCTCGGCGACCTCCTTGACCAGCTCGTAGGGGGCGCGCAGCTCCTTGGCGGCGGCGTACAGCTCGTGGTTGTCCAGGCCGCGCAGGCGGGCGATGTCGTTCTTGATCTGGCGCAGGTGGCGGACGGCCTCGACGACGTTGCCGGTGCCGGCCTCGCCCTTGGAGCGGATCATCGCGGCGCCCTCGGCGATCCGGCGCAGGGCCTCGCCCAGGTTGGTGGCACCGCAGACGAAGGGGGTGGTGAAGGCCCACTTGTCGGAGTGGTTGACCTCGTCGGCCGGGGTGAGGACCTCGGACTCGTCGATGTAGTCGACGCCGAGCGACTGCAGCACCTGGGCCTCGACGAAGTGGCCGATGCGGGACTTGGCCATCACCGGGATGGAGACGGCGTTCATGATGCCCTCGATCATGTCCGGGTCGGACATGCGGGCCACTCCGCCGTCCTTGCGGATGTCGGCCGGGACCCGCTCCAGGGCCATGACGGCGACGGCGCCCGCGTCCTCGGCGATCTTGGCCTGCTCCGGCGTGACGACGTCCATGATCACGCCGCCCTTGAGCTGCTCGGCCATGCCGCGCTTCACACGGGCGGTGCCGGTCTCGGGACCCTGGTTCTCGGAGAGCGTGCTGGACACGAATGACCTCACTGAAGGGGAAGGAGGGTTGTTGCCAGCACCGAGGAAACGGGACCCGACCAGTCCACAGCAAGGGCCAATGCCAAGCCGGTGGATCGTTTTACCACCACGGCCACGTCACCGCTGGCCGGACCACACGGTTTTGCGGCGCGCCGTGTGAACAGGCTCACGCGGGGCGGGATCAGGTTCATCGGGCGGCGGCCCGAGGACGCGAGCAAACTCATGCGGCGCGGTCTATGAGGGCCGCGGGGGGTTCGTCGTCCATTTCGAAGGCCATGGGGAAGGGGGCGTGGCCTGCCAGGCGGAACCAGCGGACCTTGCGGTGTCTGCGCAGGGCGCGGGCGGCGCGTACGGCGTCGTTGTGGAAGCGGCGGGCCATGGGGACCCGGCGGACCGCCTCGGCGAGTTCCAGCGCCGCCTCCTCTCCCCCGGGCGCCTCCTTGACCGCCTCCATCTGCTCCCGTTCGGCGAACACGGCGCGCAGCGCCTGGCTCAGCTCGCTCTCGGCGACCTCCCGCTGCTCCTCGACCGCCTGCCGGGCCGCGTGGGCGGCCTCGTAGAGCACGATCGAGGCGGCCGGGTCGAGCACCCCGGAGGTGGCCAGCTCCTGGGCCACCGACGCCCGGCGCAGCAGCTGGGCGTCGAGTGCGGCGCGCGCGGCGTCGATCCGTGCGTGCAGCCGGTCCAGCCGCCCCGCCGTCCAGCTCAGATAGATGCCGATCAGGACGAGGACGACGAGGATCCAGATGAGGGTTGCGGTCACGGGCGGCAAGGTTACCGGGGCGGTCGGGCGCTCTTCGGCCCCCGGCCGGTCCGTGGCTCAGGCCCCGGCCGGCCCGGGGCTCAGTCCCTGGCCAGTCCGAGGCGCGACCACAGACCGGTGGTCCGGTCGTCGGCGGCCACCGCGGCGGCTCCGGCGGTGACGGTCTCGTACACCGACAGGATGTCCGCACCGACCGTCGACCAGTCGAAGCGGCGGACGTGCACGCTGCCGCGCTCGCGCAGCTCGGCGCGGCGCTCGGGGTTCCCCAGGAGTTCCAGCGCCTTGTCGGCGAGGGCGTCGGCGTCCTCGTTGGGGAACAGCTCGCCGGCCGCGCCCCGGTCGAGGACCTGGGCGAAGGCGTCCAGGTCGGAGGCGAGGACGGGGGCGCCCGCGGACATGGCCTCGACGAGGATGATGCCGAAGCTCTCGCCGCCGGTGTTGGGCGCCACGTACAGGTCGACGCTGCGCAGCAGCCGGGCCTTGTCCTGGTCGCTGATCATGCCGAGGAACTCGACCCGGGAGCGGAGTTCCCTCGGCAGGTCCTCCACGGCCTCCTTCTCGTCGCCCCGGCCCGCGACCAGCAGCCGCGTCTGCGGGCGGGCGGCGAGGATCTTCGGCAGGGCCTTCATCAGCACCGGCAGGCCCTTGCGGGGCTCGTCGATCCGGCCGATGAAGCCGATGGTGTCGCCCTGCCACTCGGGGTTGGGGTCGGCCTTGGCGAAGAAGTCGACGTCGACGCCGTTGGGGATGACCACGGCGTCTCCGCCGAGGTGCTCGACGAGCGTGCGGCGGGCGTACTCGCTCACCGCGATCCGGGCGCTGATCTTCTCCAGCGCCGCCTGGAGGATGGCGTAGGCGGCGATCATCGCGCGGGAGCGCGGGTTGGACGTGTGGAAGGTGGCCACGATGGGCCCCTGGGCGGCCCAGCAGGCCAGCAGGCCGAGCGAGGGCGAGGTGGGCTCGTGGATGTGGATGACGTCGAAGGAGCCCTGCTGCAGCCACCGCCGCACCCGGGCGGCGCTGAGGAAGCCGAAGTTCAGGCGGGCCACCGAGCCGTTGTACGGCACCGGCACCGCGCGGCCCGCGGAGACCACGTACGGCGGCAGCGGGGTGTCGTCGTCGGCCGGGGCGAGCACCGAGACGTCGTGGCCGAGGCGGATGAAGTACTCGGCCAGGTCGCGGATGTGGAACTGGACGCCCCCGGGCACGTCCCAGGAGTAGGGGCAGACGATGCCGATTCTCACGCCTGCCCCTTCGCGGGATCGAGGTCCTTGAGCCACAAGCGCTGCAGCATGTGCCAGTCCTCCGGATGCTCGGCGATCCCCGTGGCGAAGGCGTCGGCCAGGGCCTGTGTCATGACGGACGTCTTTTCCGCCCGGGTACCTGACTGGGGCACCTCGACCGGCGGGTGGACCCGCCCCTGCATGACCGGGGAGTCGTCGTACCAGAGTGTCACCGGCAGCAGCGGGGCGCCGGTCTGCTGGGCGAGCAGGGCGGGCCCGGCGGGCATCCGCGCGGTCTCGCCGAAGAACTCGACCTCGACGCCGGAGGCGGACAGGTCCCGGTCGGCGACCAGGCAGACCAGACCGCCGTCGCGCAGCCGCCGGGCCAGGGTGCCGAAGGCGCTGCCGCCGCTGTGCGGCAGGACCTCCATGCCGAGGCTCTCCCGGTAGGCGACGAACCGGTCGTAGAGCGTCTCCGGCCTCAGCCGCTCGGCGACCGTGGTGAACGGGATGCCGAGCCCGGTGGTGACCCAGGCGCCGGCCAGGTCCCAGTTGGCGAGGTGCGGCAGGGCGAGTATCACGCCCTTGCCGCGGGCCATGCCGTCGGTGAGGTGGTGCACGTCCTTGGGGTCGAAGGAGTTCCTGATGCGCTCCGGGCTCCACGCGGGCAGCCGGAAGGACTCCATCCAGTAGCGCAGGTAGGACCGCATCCCGGCGCGGGAGAGCTCGGCGAGCCGCTCGGGGCCCGCGTCCGGCACCACCCGGGCGTAGTTGCTCTCCAGCCGCTGCACGCCCTTGCCGCGCTGCTTCCAGGCGAGGTCGGCGATGGTCCGCCCCAGCCGCACGGCGACCGGCTCGGGGAGCTTCTTCACCGTGGCCCAGCCGGCCCCGTAGAGGGCGTCGGTGAGCCGTTCCTGGGCGCTCACTTGGCGGCCTCGCTCCCCTCGGCCTCGGTGCGCTCGGCGTCCGCGGCCTCCGCCTCGGCGGACTCGCGGCGCACGGTGACGACCCGCTGGATCAGCGTGACCAGACTGCCCACGGCGACGATCCACAGGGCGACGGGCAGCAGGTGCTGGATGCCGGGCACGCCGAACTTGTGCATGCCCGCGAAACCGGCCGCGACCAGCGAGATCACCAGCCGCTCGGCCCGCTCGACCAGCCCGTTGACGGCGACCGGCAGCCCGATCGACTCGCCGCGCGCCTTGGTGTACGAGACCACCTGGCCGCTGGCCAGGCAGAAGATCGCCACCGCGCACAGCACGTTGTCGTCGCCCTGCCCGGCGTACCAGAGGGCGAAGCCGCCGAAGATCGCTCCGTCGGCCACCCGGTCGAGGGTGGAGTCGAGGAAGGCGCCCCAGCGGCTGGAGCGGCCCAGCTGGCGGGCCATGTTGCCGTCGACGAGGTCGGAGAACACGAACAGCGTGATCACGACCGTGCCCCAGAAGAACTCGCCCCTGGGGTAGAAGACCAGCGCGCCCGCGACCACGCCCGCGGTGCCGATGAGCGTGACCGTGTCGGGGCTGACCCCCCGCCGGATGAGAAACGCGGCGAACGGCGTGAGGACACGCGTGAAGAATGCACGCGCGTACTTGTTCAGCATGGCCTTCCCGACGGTCGGTGTGGCGCCGTGTGGCCCCTGCTGGCCACCGGCGGGGCCCAATCGTAGTCACGCGCGTGCGCGGGCGGCGGCGGGGCACCCGCGGCGCTCGCATCACGCGCCAGCCGGGGCACCCGCAGCACCCGCGTCATGCGCCGGCCCGGGCCACCCGCGGCGCTCGCGCGTCACGGTTGCCGCGGGGCCCGGGGCGGGGCGGCCGTTCGCCCGCCCGTGGCGGGTTCCGGTCCGTCGTATGGACGCACCGTGACGGGAGTGGAAAGCTCGAAGGACCGCGGGCGTCGCCGGAGCCGCTCCGCACGCGGATCCCGCGTGTCCGCGCCCACAGTGACCTCACCGTGCACGGGAGGCAGGACCATGGGCGACAAGGCGCACACACACCCCGGAGCCGCCGGCAGGGCACAGGCGGCCGACCATCCCACGTCCGTACGGAATGTGGTGCTGGTCGGCCACTCCGGATCGGGCAAGACGACTCTGGTGGAGGCTCTCGCGCTGACCGCGGGGGCGATCAACCGGGCGGGCCGCGTGGAGGGCGGCGGCACCGTCTCCGACTACGACGAGATCGAGCACCGGCAGCAACGCTCGGTACAGCTCTCCCTGGTGCCGGTCGAATGGGACGGCATCAAGATCAACGTTCTGGACACCCCCGGATACGCCGACTTCGTCGGGGAACTCAGGGCCGGTCTGCGAGCCGCGGACGCGGCCCTTTTCGTTGTCTCGGCCTCCGACGGCGTGGACGGCTCGACCCGCATGGTGTGGGACGAGTGCGCGGCAGTCGGGATGCCCCGCGCCATCGTGATCACGCACCTGGAGGCGGCCCGCTCCGACTTCGAGGAGATGACCCGGATCTGCGCGGAGACCTTCGGCGGCGACGACCCGGACGCGGTGCTGCCGCTGTATCTGCCGCTGCGCGGACCCGAGGGGCCGGACGGCCACGCGCCCGTGACGGGGCTGATCGGGCTGCTGACGCAGAAGCTGTTCGACTACGCCGGCGGCGAGCGCAAGGAGTCCGAGCCCGGCCCGGACCAGCTGCCGCTGATCGAGGAGGCCCGCAACCGGCTCATCGAGGGGATCATCTCGGAGAGCGAGGACGAGACCCTGATGGACCGCTATCTCGGCGGCGAGCAGGTCGACACCGAGACACTGATCAAGGACCTGGAGCGGGCGGTCGCCCGCGGGGTGTTCTTCCCGGTGCTGGCCGCCGCCCCCGCGACCGAGGGCGCACGGCAGGGCCTGGGCACGGTGGAGCTGCTGGAGCTGATCACCCGCGGCTTCCCGACGCCGCTTGAGCACGGCACCCTCCGCGTGACCACCGTGGACGGCAAGCCGCGCGAGCTGAAGCCGTGCGACCCCGAGGCCCCGCTGGTCGCCGAGGTCGTCAAGACCTCCTCCGACCCGTACGTGGGCCGGCTCTCCCTGATCCGGGTGTTCTCCGGGACGCTGCGGGCCGACCAGACGGTGCACGTCTCCGGGCACGGGCTGGCCGACCGGGGCCACGAGGACCACGACGTCGACGAGCGGATCGGCGCCCTGTCCACGCCGTTCGGCAAACAGCAGCGGCCCGTCTCCCACGTCATCGCCGGCGACATGGCGTGCGTGGCGAAGCTGAGCCGTGCGGAGACCGGGGACACGCTGTCCGCCAAGGACGACCCGCTGCTGCTGGAGCCCTGGGAGATGCCCGACCCGCTGCTGCCGCTGGCCATCCAGGCGCACAGCAAACCGGACGAGGACAAGCTCTCGCAGGGCCTGGCCCGGCTGGTCGCCGAGGATCCGACGATGCGGCTGGAGCAGAACCAGGACACCCACCAGGTGGTGCTGTGGTGCCTGGGCGAGGCGCACGCGGACGTGGCCCTGGAGCGGCTGCGCAGCCGCTACGGCGTGCAGGTCGACGTGGTGCCGCACAAGGTGCCGTTGCGGGAGACCTTCGGCGGCAAGGCGGCCGGACGCGGACGGCACGTCAAACAGTCCGGCGGCCACGGGCAGTTCGCGATCTGCGAGATCGAGGTCGAGCCGCTGCCGGCCGGTTCGGGCATCGAGTTCGTGGACAAGGTGGTCGGCGGCGCCGTGCCGCGGCAGTTCATCCCCTCGGTGGAGAAGGGCGTGAGGGCCCAGGCGGCCAAGGGAGTCGCGGCCGGCTATCCGCTGGTCGACGTGCGGGTGACCCTGCTGGACGGCAAGGCGCACTCGGTGGACTCCTCCGACGCCGCGTTCCAGACGGCCGGGGCGCTCGCCCTGCGGGAGGCGGCCGCGGACGCCAAGATCCTGCTGCTGGAGCCGGTCGCCGAGGTGAGCGTCCTGGTCGGCGACGACTACGTCGGCACGGTGATGAGCGACCTGTCCGGCCGGCGCGGCCGGGTGCTGGGCACCGAGCAGGAACCCGGCGGGCGGACGCTGATCAAGGCGGAGGTGCCGGAGATCGAGATCGGCCGGTACGCCGTGGACCTGCGCTCGCTGTCCCACGGCACCGCCCGCTTCAGCCGGACGTATGTGCGGCACGAGTCGATGCCGCCGCCGATCGCGGAACGGGTGCGTGAGGAGGCGCAGAGCGGCTGACCAGCGGCGCCGGGCGCCCGCGGGTCTGATGCGGGCGCCCGGCGCATGCGTGCGCACAACCCTGCCGTGCCGCGCTCCGACTCACTTCCGCGGATGGCTCGGTCCGTCCGCAGACGGACGGCGCCGGCTGCCGATACGCTGAAGACCTGATCAACAGGTGTGCGCATCAAGGAAGTCGGGAAGGCCGCAGGACGTATGGTCGCGGCGATCGGGGGCGGGAATGACCGTTGACGGCGGTTACGCGGATTTCTTCGGTCCGCAGGTGCCGCGCACGGGCGACGAGGGGCAGACACCGACGTTCGCGCTGGCCTCCGCCGCCTACCGGGACAACGAGGCGAAGGAGATCCTCAAGGCCAACAACGAGTGGCACAAGTCGTCGGTGAGCGAGCCGAAGATCGCGCTGTTCCGGCCGAATCTCGGGGAGGCGTTCTCCCGGGCGGTCATCGACCGCATGCTCGGCTCCGGGCGCAAGCCGCTCATCCAGTCCTTCGGCACCCAGCCGCAGGTGGTGGTGGAGCACGCCCTCGCCGCCCACCGCATCCGCCGGGAGCGGGACAACTGGCTGACCGCCGTGATGGTGCTGTGCGGACTGCTGTTCCTGCCGGGCCTGCTGATGTGGCTGCTGGTCTTCCAGATCCGCACCACGATCGCCAAACGGCCGGACAAGCGGGCCGGCGCGCTCGCCACCACGCTGCTGGTCGCGGTGGGCGCCCTGGCGGTGCTGTTCCTGATCCGCATGCCGTTCGGCGGCTTCTGGGGCTGGTACGCGCGAGCCGCCGTCGCCGCGCCCGTGGTCGGCTGGTACTGGGCCAAGCAGATCTGCGAGCGCACCGCCCGTGACCTGCGCGAACGCTGGGACAGCCTGCTGTCGGGCACCAGTGTGGGCGCCAAGGTGCCCGAGGCGGTGCCGAGCAGCCCCGGTGAGAAGGCGGCCGAGGAGCTGCGCCAGTCCCTGGCCCGGCTCGCCGCCGAGCAGCAGTCCAACTCCGTGTTCTACGCCGGGCCCAAGGGGATACTCGGCATGGGCACACGCTGGGGCAGCTGGCAGCTCGCCGAGGACCTGGTGCCGGCGGACCCCGACCGGGAGATCCACCCGTTCCGCAGCTGGGACGTCATCAAGGCCATCCAGGACCGGCTGCGCATGCTGGAGCGCGGCCCGCTGAACACGGGCGGCTTCCCCAAGCCGTCGATACAGCACTGGATCGTCACCCCGATCGCCGAGAACGCCACGGAGGTGGCCCGGCCCGAGGGCACGGACGTCGAGGCGTACCGGGTCAAGACGCACGCCATACAGGAGATCTGCAACAAGCAGCAGTTCGGCGCGGGCGACCGGCACTACCTCGGCGTGCAGTGGACGCTGTGGGACGGGCAGCTGGTCATCACCATGCTCATCACGGTGACGGTGCTGCACGAGACGCTGCGCATCGAGGTCACCGGGCATGCGCTGGGGCCGGTGCACTCGCTGTTCACCACCAAGCCGGCGGCCAAGGAGAAGGAGGTCCAGAAGTCGATCAAGTTCTGGGAGACCCGCAAGGTGAAGCTCCCGCTGGTCGACGCGGACGAGGTGGTCCGGCTCGCCGCACGCGCCCCGCTGACCTGGTATCCCCCGCTGCTGAACTGGCTGGGCGGCACGCTGACATTGCCCGAGCCGTTCGGTCTGCGGCACGCCTGGGCGGACCAGCCGTGGCGGCACCGTTTCATGGCGGACGACGCGCTGCGCGCGGCGACTCCGGTGCTGCGGGTGGTGCACGCGGCGGCGATCAAGGTGCTGGAGGAGAACGGCGTGGACACCGAGAAGTTCGGTGCGCGCTCCTCGTTCCTCAGCACGGCCGTGCAGGACGCGTCACCGCGGAAGGCGGACGTGTACGAGGCGTAGCGGGCGGGAGAGCGTTCACGGACGGGGCGGCATTGTCCGGCCCGTCCGGCGTTCCGGACGGCAGCCTCGAGGGGTTCGCGCCCCGGAGCGTCAGTCTGTGGGCCGGGCCTCCGCAGCCGTCAGTCGGTGGGCCGGGCTTCCGAGGACGTCACTGAGTGGGCCAGGCCTCCGCCAGCATCTTGCGGGTGTCGGCCAGCAGCTGCGGCAGCACCTTGGTGTGGCCCACCACCGGCATGAAGTTGGTGTCCCCGCCCCAGCGCGGAACGACGTGCTGGTGCAGATGGGCGGCGATGCCGGCGCCCGCGACCGTGCCCTGGTTCATGCCGATGTTGAAGCCGTGCGCGCCGGAGGCCTTGCGCAGCGCGGTCATCGCCTGCTTGGTCAGCTCGGCGAGCTCGGCCGTCTCCTCGGCGGTGAGGTCGGTGTAGTCGGCGACGTGCCGGTACGGCACGGTCATCAGGTGGCCGCCGGTGTAGGGGTACAGGTTGAGCACGGCGTACACGGTCTCGCCGCGCTGGAGGATGAGCCCGTCCTCGTCGGACTTGGCCGGGATGGAGCAGAACGGGCAGCCGTCGTCGGCGCCCGGGCCGGCCGGCTTGTTCTCCCCCTGGATGTAGGCCATCCGGTGGGGCGTCCACAGACGCTGGAACGCGTCCTGCGTCCCCACTCCCAACTGCTGCTCCGGCTCACTCGTCATGCGTGCAGCATATGGCGTTGCCGGGGCACGCGGGAAAGGCCCCCGGGATCACTCCCGGGGGCCTTGTGGGGCCTTTCGGTCAGCCGCGCGGTCAGACCTGCGCCCGCTCCTCGACGACCTTCACGATCTTGGCGATCGCCTCGTCGACGGGGATGCCGTTCTCCTGGGAGCCGTCGCGGTAGCGGAAGGAGACGGCGCCCTTGGCCATGTCCTCGTCACCGGCGATGACCATGAACGGCACCTTCTGCTTCTGGGCGTTGCGGATCTTCTTCTGCATCCGGTCCGCGGAGGAGTCCACCTCGACGCGCAGCCCCTGCTTCCTGGCCTTGGCCGCGAACTCCTCCAGGTACCCGACGTGCGCGTCGCCGACCGGGATGCCGACGGCCTGGACGGGCGCGAGCCACGCCGGGAAGGCGCCCGCGTAGTGCTCCAGCAGCACGGCGAAGAACCGCTCGATGCTGCCGAACAGCGCGCGGTGGATCATCACCGGGCGGGTCTTGGTGCCGTCGGCGGCGGTGTACTCCAGGTCGAAGCGCTCCGGCAGGTTGAAGTCCAGCTGGATCGTGGACATCTGCCAGGTGCGGCCGATGGCGTCCTTGGTCTGGACGGAGATCTTCGGGCCGTAGAAGGCGGCACCGCCCGGGTCGGGGACGAGCGGCAGGCCCTGCTTCTCGGCGACCTGGCGCAGCGTCTCGGTGGCCTCCTCCCAGGCCTCGTCGGTGCCCACGAACTTCTCCGGGTCCTTGGTGGACAGCTCCAGGTAGAAGTCGGTCAGGCCGTAGTCGCGCAGCAGGTCCAGGACGAAGGTGAGGGTCTTGTCGAGCTCCTCGGACATCTGCTCGCGCGTGCAGTAGATGTGCGCGTCGTCCTGGGTGAAGCCGCGGGCCCGGGTCAGGCCGTGCACCACGCCCGACTTCTCGTACCGGTACACGGTCCCGAACTCGAACAGACGCAGCGGCAGTTCGCGGTACGAACGCCCCCGCGCGTCGAAGATCAGGTTGTGCATCGGGCAGTTCATGGGCTTGAGGTAGTAGTCCACGCCCTCGTCGAGCTGCATGGGCGGGTACATGCCGTCGGCGTACCAGTCCAGGTGGCCCGAGATCTCGAAGAGCTTCCCCTTGGTGGCGTGCGGGGTGTAGACGAACTCGTAGCCCTCTTCCTCGTGGCGGCGCCGCGAGTAGTCCTCCATCACCCGGCGGATGATGCCGCCCTTGGGGTGGAAGACGGCGAGGCCGGAGCCGATCTGCTCCGGGATGGAGAACAGGTCCAGCTCGTGGCCGAGCTTGCGGTGGTCGCGCTTCTCGGCCTCGGCGAGGAACTCCAGGTGGGCCTTGAGCTCCTCCTTGGCCGGCCAGGCGGTGCCGTAGATGCGCTGCAGCATCGGGTTCTTCTCGCTGCCGCGCCAGTAGGCGCCCGCGTTGCGCATCAGCTTGAACGCCGGGATGTGGCGGGTGGTGGGCAGGTGGGGACCCCGGCAGAGGTCCTTCCAGCACACCTCGCCGGTCTTGGGGTCCAGGTTGTCGTAGATGGTCAGCTCGCCGGCGCCGACCTCGACGTCCGCGCCGTCGTCGTGCGAGGGGGCGCCCTTGAGGCCGATCAGCTCCAGCTTGTACGGCTCGTCGGCGAGCTCCTCGCGGGCGGCCTCCTCGGTGACGACGCGGCGGGAGAAGCGCTGGCCGCGCTTGACGATCTCCTGCATCTTCTTCTCGATGGCCTTGAGGTCATCGGGGTGGAAGGGCCGGTCGACGTCGAAGTCGTAGTAGTAGCCGTCCTTGACGGGCGGGCCGATGCCGAGCTTGGCCTCGGGGAAGAGCTCCTGCACGGCCTGGGCCATCACGTGCGCGGTGGAGTGGCGCAGGATGTTCAGGCCGTCCTCGGAGGAGATCTCCACGCCCTCGACGGTGTCGCCGTCCTGCACCTCGTAGGAGAGGTCCTTGAGCTCGCCGCCGACGCGCGCGGCGATGATCGAGCGGTCGCCGGCGAAGAGGTCGGCGGCCGTAGTGCCCGTCGTCACCACGCGTTCTTCCCGCTCGGAATCGCGTTGGATGATCACACGGACGTCTGACACCGGTCTCTCCTGACTGAAGTGGGGTTAGGGCCTGTCTTTCGGATCTTGCCGCCGGTCGCGGGGGCTGGCACGCGCATCTGCGGCGTCGTCGTCGGTTGGCGACGCACCGCGTCGCCGCCCTCCTCCGCCTTGCAGCTGCACGCACCAGACCCCGCTCGGGTCGGCTGAAAGGGCACCGCCACCGGAAGCGGCAAGATCCGAAAGACAGCCCCTAGCGGGCGCCATACCGGAGCGCGCGCGAGAACCGATCGTACCGACCCGGGACCCACCTGGGCGAAATCAGTCCTCGTCGCCGGGGTCGTCGCCCTCGCAGACCTCGCCGAAGAAGGCCGCCACCTCGGCGTTCTCCTGGATCGCCTTCATCAGGCGGTCGCGCTCGGCGTCGTCCACCGGCACCGGCGCGAGGTCGCTCACGTCGGTCAGGCGACGGAAGCCGCTGCGGCTCTCCAGCCGCCCCCGCATCCGCACCGGAAGTCCGACGAGGTGGGCGTGGCCGGCGATGCGGTAGTCCTCCTCGCCGAGGGTGATCCGGACATGGCCGAGGTCGGCTCCGGCGAGCACCCGCAGCCGTACCGTGCCCTCGCCGCGCGGGCCGGGCCTGCGCATCCGCACCACGGTGCCGGTGATCCGCACCGGCACGGAGGGCTCCGCGCGCCGGTAGCGGGCGCCGGCCTCGCGCAGGACCGGCAGGTCGCCGGGGGTGAACTCGACGGGTTCGGGCAGGGCGGCGCAGCCGTCGGGGACGGCCGCGGCCGGGGCCCAGGCGACGGCGATCCGGGCGCCCTCGGTCCCGTGGACCAGGGCGAGCAGGGCCTCGGTGAGTTCGTGGCTGACGCCCGCCTGGACCGCGGTGGTGAAGGCGTCCATGCGGCCGGTGGCGCGCCGGTAGTCGATGGCCTCCCGGGTGGCGTGCAGCGCCTGATGGAGCCGTACGGCGAGGGTCCGGCCGGTGGTGACGGGCAGGAAGGCGGTGATCCGGTGTCCGCCGGCTGCGGGGCCGACGAGGACGGAGTCCAGCGCGGCCAGGGCGCGGCGGCGGTGCCGGGCGCCGTGGTAGCCGGCCCGGGCGCGGGTGGCGAGGGCGGCGGCGAGCAGGGTGCGGCGGGCGGCGAGGCGCAGCTGTTCCCCGGCGGTCCACACCGCCGTCCCGCCGGGTCCGTCCGGGAGGTCGCGCCACCAGCGGATCTCGTCGCTGGGCACGGCGAGCGAGACCAGCACCTCGCGGGCGCCGGCCAGGCCGCTGCGGGTCAGGGCGAGCAGCGCCTCGCCGAGCAGGTCGTCGCAGTCGGGGAAGGCGCGGCTCTCCGGCACCAGCAGGCTGGTGCCGCTGCCCGGACCGGGTGGTGTCCAGCGCCCGTACCGTCCGCTCGCGCCGCCCCGCCGCTGCCAGCCGTGCCGGTGCAGCAGCGCGCCGAGCACCGCGGGGTCGACCTCGCCGGGCTCGGGCACCCGGCCGTCCCACGGGGTGCGCGGGGGCTCGGCGGGCCCGGCCGGCCCGGCGGTGTCGACCGGGTGCGGGCGTACGGGCCGCAGGGGGCCTTCGGTCGGACGGTGCGTCATGGCTTCCCTCCCGTGCCGACCCGGGTCATGATCTCGCACAGCGCCCGGTCGTCGAAGATGCGTGAGGTGGGGATCCGCACGGTGGTGCGATGCCGGCCGGTGATCGGGTGCCCGGCGAGGTTGGTCCAGTAGCAGCAGTGGCGCAGGTCGAGCCGGTCGTGGCCGGCGCGCAGCCAGTCGTCCTGGGAGCGCGGCACCAGCATCACCACGAGGATCTTGTGCACGGAGACCGGGGTGCGGGCCAGCTTCGCCAGGTGCGCGTTGTCCAGCGTGAAGGAGAAGAAGCGGGCCGAGGGGTCGGGCGCGATCTGGTAGGTCGCCTTGAGCTGCACCTTGATGGTGACCTCGTCGTCCACGGTGTGCCCGGGGGCGCTGTGGCTGACGTGCCAGTCGATGCCGTTGTCCGGGAACGGCTGGGACAGCGAGCAGCCCGCGGCGGCCGCGACGGCGTGCAGATAGCCGACCTGCAGGGTCTCCATGCAGGCGGTGGTGGCGAGTGAGCCGCGAGACGGTGCCGTGCGTTCGGGCAGCAGCCCGCCCCGTTCGGGCTGCGCGATGGCCATGGCCGAACAGCCTTCCAGAACAAGTGAATCCCCGCTGCGGGCCGCTGAACTGCTACGACCCGTACTCCTGTTGTCTCCTTCCGGAGTGAGGCGCAAACAGCCCGGGTATCACCCGTGCGGGCAGCGGACGGTGCGTCAACTGCCGATGGTGAACGAGGGGTTGGTGGGAATGACGTGCTGGTTCGAAGGGCCGCTGGCCGCCTTTGACACGGAGACCACGGGCGTGGACGTCGAGAACGACCGGATCGTGTCGGCCGCCGTCGTCGTGCAGGACGCGCCGGGCGCCCGGCCGCGGGTGAGCCGCTGGCTGGTCAACCCCGGCGTGCCGGTGCCGGCCGCCGCCACGCAGGTGCACGGCCTGTCGGAGGAGCATCTGCAGCGCAACGGCCGCTGGCCCGCGCCGGTGATGTACGAGATAGCGGAGACGCTGGTGGAGCAGGCGCGCATCGGACGCCCCGTGGTGGTGATGAACGCACCGTTCGATCTCACGCTGCTGGACCGGGAGTTGCGCCGGCACCGCGCCTCCTCCCTGCACCGCTGGTTCGAGCGGATGCCGCTGCTGGTCCTGGACCCGCTGGTGCTGGACAAGCATCTGGACCGCTACCGCAAGGGGCGCCGCACGCTGACCGATCTGTGCGCGCACTACGGGGTCAGCCTTCAGGAGGCGCACGACGCGGCGGCGGACGCGGCGGCCGCACTGGAGGTCACACGAGCGGTGGGGCAGCGGTTCGCCTCCCGGCTGGAGCGGCTCTCCCCCGCTGAGCTGCACACGCTGCAGGCGGTGTGGCACGCGGCCCAGGCGCGGGGCCTGCAGGCGTGGTTCGCGCGCAGCGGCACGGAGGAGCCGGTGGACCCGTCCTGGCCCCTGCGCCCGGATCTCCCGGCGGCGGCCTGAGCGGGCGACCCCGTCACGGGCGGACGGGGAGCACAGCGACCGAGGCCGGATGCCGGCGAACGCAGGCCGACCCATGGGTGCGTGCCGGCGAACGCGCACCGGTCCGCGCCCCGGTGCGGACACAGCAAGGCCGGTCCGCCTGTGACGGACCGGCCTACCCGGTGGGCGATACTGGGTTCGAACCAGTGGCCTCTTCGGTGTGAACGAAGCGCTCTCCCACTGAGCTAATCGCCCGGGAACGCACTGAACAATACAGGTGCCGGTACGTATCCTTCAAACCGCTTCCAGCCAGGCCTCCAGTCCGCGCCGGCCGGCCCGCATCATCAGGGCGTGGTTCATCCGGAAGACGGGCCGCGCGGGCACCGCGAGCCGCCGCAGCAGCGGCTTGCGGACGTCGACCTCCTGCTCGTAGCGGGCGAGGCTGCCGCCGGGCCCGAGCCGGGTGACGGTCCAGCGGGCCCAGCCGTCGATGTCCCCGGAGAGCCCCACCTCCAGGATCCCGGTCTCCGGATCGCGCCGCCCCTCGTGCAGGGTGGCCCGCAGCTCGACGGGGAGGACCGAGCGGATGCGTACCAGCCCGCTGGTGTCGTCCAGCCGTACGACCTCGCGCACCTGCGGCCACCACCGCGGATACTCCTCGATCCGCTCCAGCACCCGGTAGACCACCGGGGCAGATGCGGAGAGTTTCCACAGACTGCGGAAGCGGTAATGGTTGAAGTCCATGGACGGAGTGTGCCCGCCCGGCTCCGGAGTGTGTCCGGAACTTTTCCGCGCGGATCTGACTATCCGCCAGAAATCCCGCCTCCGAAGTGACCAATCGCCCGGAATCCCGCCGTCCGCCCGCGTCTTGGGGTTCGGGTGAAGCCGCATTCTGAAAAGGTGTCCGCGGATTCGGCCGGATCCCGCGCCCGGATCTTCACCGGGAATCATTCGCCGCCGGTGAATTCCAAGCTCGTACCGGCGGGCCCGCCACTCATACCCGCGTAACGGAGCGTCACTTCCGCGCCCCCGTGCCGGGTTGTGCCTCTCCCCTCCCTCTCGGCTCTCGCCGGGTCCGCCGGGGAGCCGACGAAACCCCACGAGCGATCATGCCCGGGGGTACGGGGCAGCGGGAACCCGGGTACGAAGCAGCGGCCCGGCTCACCGTTCGGTGAGCCGGGCCGCTGTGATCCGGTGGGCGATACTGGGTTCGAACCAGTGACCTCTTCGGTGTGAACGAAGCGCTCTCCCACTGAGCTAATCGCCCGGACGCAGGAAGAACATTACCCCATGTCAGGGAGTGCTCGTGACCAGAGGGGGCCGGTCGCCCCGGCCCCCGGTCCTGATCACTGGTCCTTGATCTTCCACGGCATGACGAGGCCGAACCTGTAGAAGTAGATCCCGGCCAGCACGGCCACGATGACCAGGCCGATCGAGGTCAGGATGATGTTGCGGCGCCGCACCCTGGGATCGAGGGCCCGCTGCGCCGCCTCGGTGACCTTGCGCTTGGTCCAGCGCAGCACCAGCTGGGCCCAGGCGAACTCGGTCCCCCAGATCGCCATGCCGGCGAAGATCACCACCCAGCCCGGCCCGGGCAGCGGCAGCATGATCACTCCGGCCACGACGACGGCCAGGCCGATGACGAAGACCCCGACCTGCCAGCTGATGTGCAGCCCGCGACGCGCCTGGATGAACTGAGGCGCACGAGAGCCGAGCGCCCGCTCCTCGCGCTCCTTCCGATCCGCCGCCTCGCCCGTCGCTGCCCCTTCCGCTCGGTCCGCCCGGCCGACGGCCACGGCCGCCTCACCGCGCTTGTTACTCCCCGTGTTCATACGGCCAAACACTACCCGAGCGAATCACATCACCGGAATGGGCGCACCGCCCGAACGATCTCTCGGCCAGACGAGTTACATAAACGCACGCAAAACACTCAGAGGGGTTTACAACGGCACCGTAGGTGGCATGTCGATTTCGCCGACGTGCGAATCCCCGAGCGCACACTGAGCGAAAGGCCCTGGCGCTTATGAACACCACGGTCAGCTGCGAGCTGCACCTGCGCCTCGTTGTGTCGAGCGAGTCCTCCCTGCCTGTCCCCGCAGGCCTGCGGTACGACACGGCCGACCCCTACGCCGTGCACGCCACCTTCCACACCGGAGCCGAGGAGACCGTCGAGTGGGTGTTCGCCCGCGACCTCCTCGCCGAGGGACTTCACCGCCCCACCGGCACGGGCGACGTCCGCGTCTGGCCGTCGCGCAGTCATGGCCAGAGCGTCGTCTGCATCGCGCTGAGCTCCCCGGAGGGCGAGGCTCTGCTCGAGGCCCCCGCGCGGGCCCTGGAGTCCTTCATGAAGCGCACCGACGCCGCCGTGCCCCCCGGCACGGAGCACCGGCACTTCGATCTCGATCAGGAGCTCTCGCACATCCTGGCGGAAAGCTAGGCGAGGCCACCAAGCCGCCCGGCGCCGTCGACTCGGGGAGACGGCTCGGGCCCGAGCAGCCGCTTACGGCACACACCGGCGCCGGCCGCGGACTTCCGCGACCGGCGCCCTTGTGTTGCTCAGGGCCGGTGACGGAGAGTGAAAGGAGAGCAGAAGAGGGGTCCGGGTGTCGGCACGGCCCGCGGATGCCCCCAAGGGAACCCGCGGATACCCCCCAGGGGAACGCCGGGGCTCATTCGGGCGTTGTATTCGATGCCATGTGCGAAGCGGGGGCGGTGGGGTGCTCGCCTGAGCCACTACTATCGGCCCAGCATCGGCGGGCGCCACGCCCGACCCCCCAGGCCAGGGAGCGAATCGTGCTGATCACCCACGACACCCGGTGTGCGCTGGACGCCGTGGTGGATCTGGTGAACACCGCACCGGAGGACGAGGCGGCGCCGGACGGACTGGCGGACGTCGCGGCGCTCGAGCAGTTCGTGCAGAAGCACGACATCAGCGAGGTCGGAGTCCTGACGGAGCTCGACCTGTCGGCGGTGCGCAGGCTCCGGTCCCGATTCGCCGCGATCTTCGCCGCTCCCGACGCCCGTACCGCGGCCGGGTTGATCAACGAGCTGGTCGCCGCGGCCGGCACCACGCCCCGCCTGACGGACCACGACGGCTACGACTGGCACATCCACTACTTCGCGCCCGGCGCCTCGGTCGCCGATCATCTGGCCGCCGACGGCGGGATGGCGCTGGCGTTCTTCGTGGTCGCCGGGGAGCGGGAACGGCTGCGCCGCTGCGAGGCCCCGGACTGCCGGCACGCCTTCGTCGACCTCTCCCGCAACCGCTCGCGCCGCTACTGCGACAGCCGGACCTGCGGCAACCGGCTGCATGTCGCCGCCTACCGGGCACGGCGCAAGGAAGCGGCGGGCTGACCGGACACGCCCCGCCCGGCGAGGCACTGCTGCCGACGCGGTCCCGACGGGTGACGCCGGGAACCGCGGGTACGGCTCACAGCCACAGCAGGTCGTGCAGGGCAGCCGTGAGCAGCAGACACCCGATCACCGCAAGGAAGATCATCAGCGGTGGCTGGGACAGGGCGAAGAGGCAGCCGCGCGGCTTGTCCTGAGGCGGCGCGGCATCGCTGTGTGTCGTGTCCAGCATCTCGCCGCGATGATGACGTATCCGGCGCCGCGGGAGCGATCACCACTCGCCGGGTGAACGCCGCTTCGCCGATTGAGTGGGCGACGGTTCGGGTTGTGATCGTTTCCGGACGATCCACGATCCCCTGTGACGATTCGGCCATCCGACGGCCCTCACACGCCCCGCGGACGCCGCGGACCGCACGGGTGGGTCCCGGCCGTCCGGCCGTGTCCGGCCCGACGGCCGTCCGGCCGTGTCCGGCCCGGTCAGATGCCGTGCTTCTTCAGGATGGCCTCGATGTCGCTGAAGTCGTCGTCGCCGGACGGCGCGGACTTCTGCCTCGTCGCGGGCCGGGAGGCCGGGGCGAGGGAGGGGGCGGAGGCCGCCGGGGCCGCCGCATCGGGCTGGGAGGCCGCCTTGGCCGCCTTGCGCTCCTTGCGGGTGCCGCCGCGCCGGCGCTCCACGGCTCGCGTGGTCATGAAGATCACCCAGGACAGGCCCAGCAGTCCGAAGCCGACCCAGGCCGTCGGACTGAACGCGGTGTCCGCCAGCCACTCGACGATGCCGGTCAGGACCAGGCCGAGGGGGACGAGTGCGTAGGCGGCGATACGGGCGGCGGCCAGGAACCGCTTGCGGTAGGCGGTGACGGCCGCGATGCCCAGGCCTGCCGCGGACACGGCGGAGCAGATCGTCTCGGCAATCATCCGGTCCTCCCGGCAGGGTGGGTCACTGTGGGCGCTTCGTCCCTTCCATCCTGCACCTGCCGGCCCCCGCCCGGCCATGCCCCGGCCCGAGATCAGGGACATCTCCGGGTCGGCTCCTTCGCAGGTGCCGTGCCGGAGTACGCCCCGGACCGCGCGCCGACGGGATCACGCCAGGTCCGATTGGGTGTCACGGGGGCGGTGCTGGGAGACTGTGCCCATGAGTGACCCCTCCACCACCGCCGTGCCCGTTCTCGACGTCTGGTGCGATCTGCAGTGCCCGGACTGCCGCACCGCCCTCGACGATCTGCGCGCCCTGCGCGCCCGCTACGGCGACCGGCTGGAACTGCGGCTGCGCCACTTCCCGCTGGCGAAGCACAAGTACGCCTTCGCCGCAGCCCAGGCGGCCGAGGAGGCGCTGGCGCAGGGGCAGGGCTGGGCCTACGCCGAGGCGCTGCTGGGGCAGGTCGAGGAGCTGGGCCGCAAGGGCGAGCCCTTCCTGGTCGAGGTCGCCCGGGAACTGGGTCTGGACGCCGAGGAGTTCGACACCGCGCTGATCGACGGGCGGCACATCCTGGCCGTCGACGCGGACCAGGCCGAGGGCAAGGCGATCGGGGTGACCGGCACCCCGACGTATGTCATCGCGGGCGAGCGCCTGGACGGGGGCAAGAGCCAGGAGGGGCTGCGCGAGCGCATCGAGCAGATCGCCGACCGCCTGCTCGCCGAGCAGGCCTGAACCGGTCCACCCCCGGCCCCTCCCCCGCCACGCATCGCGCCTACAGCAGGTGCTTGTACATCGCGTACCGGGTGGTCTCGTAGCCGAGCGATTCGTAGAGCCGCTCGGCAGCGGTGTTTCCCGCGAAGACATTGAGCCCGATGGTCCGCTTGCCGGCCTCGACGGCCTGGGCCTCCGCCAGCAGCATGAGGGAGCGTCCGTGGCCCCGGCCGCGGTGGGCGGACCGGGTCTCCACGTCGAAGACACAGGCCTGCTCCCCGCGCACCGAGAGCCACAGGCTGCCCACGGCGGTGCCCTGGTGCTCCAGGACGCTGAAGAGCATGCCCCCGGTGGCGCGCCCCTCGGGCAGCAGCGTGGCGTGGTCCCGCTCCGACTTGGCGCGTGCCTCGGCCTCCGGCACGCCGCGCTCGATCCACTGGCGTGCGAAGTCCTCCTTGCCGTGGGCCAGCCAGGACCGGAACTCCTCCTCGGTCATGGCCCGCGCCCGGCTGCCCTCCGGCAGTGCGGGCGGGGTGTCACCGAGCGCCTTCTCCATGCCGCGGTTGCGCACGACGTACCCGAGCGCCGTGGCGAGCCGGAGGGCCGGCCCGGCGTCGGCGGGGACGGTCACCTCGATACGGCGGCAGCCCCAGCCGCGTACGACCTCCTCCGCGGCGAGCGCGGCCACCGTGCCCCGGCCGCGCCGGCGGTCCGGTTCCTCGATGCGCAGGCTCATGATCCGGGCGGCGGCGGAGCCGAAGACGGGGTGCGTGCCCAGGTGGATCGTGCCGACGGGACGGCTGTTGACGCACACCTGGTAGCGGCGTGAGCGCGTGCCGTCGGGGTTCTGCTGAAGCGGCTCGACCGGCCGCAGGGTCGTGGTCATCACCGGAGTTCTACCCGCTGCCACGCCCCGGGTTCAGCCGATTATCGGGCTCAGGGATCGAGATCGGCCGCCGAGCGCTCGTCGAAGATCCGCATGGCCTTGGCGGTCACCGGGCCCGGGGCGCCGGGCAGTTCACGGTCGTCGACGCGGTGGACGGCCTGGACGTCGCGCAGGGTGGAGGTGAGGAAGATTTCGTCGGCCCGCTGGAGCACGTCCAGCGGCAGGTCGGTCTCCTTGGCGCCGGTCCACTCGACGACCAGGGCCCGGGTGATGCCGGCGAGGCAGCCGGAGGCGAGCGGCGGGGTGTGGATCTCGCCGTCGAGGACGACGAAGACGTTGGAGCCGGTGCCCTCGCAGAGCTGCCCGACGGTGTTGCCGAACAGCGCCTCGCTGGCGTCCCGTTCGCGGGCCCGGGCGAGAGCCACGACGTTCTCGGCGTAGGAGGTGGTCTTCAGGCCGGTCAGCGCGCCGCGCTCGTTGCGGGTCCATGGGACGGTGACGACGGCCGTGGAGTCGGGGCGGCGGCTGGTCTCGCCCAGGGCCACGACCAGGGTGGTGCCGTGCTCGCCGCGGTCCGAGCCCAGCGGTCCGTGGCCGCCGGTGTAGGTGATGCGCAGCCGGCCGAGCGGCATCGGGTTGGCCTCCAGCACGGCCGTGCAGGCGCGGCGGACCTCGTCGAGGTCGGGATCGGGCAGGCCGAGGCCGCGGGCAGAGCGGGTGAGCCGGTCGAGATGCCGGGTGAGGGCGAACGGACGGCCGTCGACCGCCTTGACCGTCTCGAAGATGCCGTCGCCCACGGTCAGTCCGTGGTCGAAGACGGAGACGCGGGCGGACTCGATGTCCTGCAGCCCGCCGTCGAGCCAGATCTTCACTCTCGGATCCCTTCACTCACCTCGTATGTGCCCGACGCTACCGCGAGCAGCCGGGACGCCTTCAGTTCGGTCTCCCGCCACTCCAGCTCGGGGTCGGACCCCCAGGTGATCCCGGCGCCGGTGCCGAACCGCAGCACGGCGCCGCCGCCCGCGTCCCGGTCGATCCAGAAGGTACGGATGCCCACCGCCAGCTCGCCGGTGCCCCGGTCGGCGTCCACCCAGCCGATGCCGCCGCAGTACGGTCCTCGGGGCACCGTCTCCAGCTCGCCGATGATCCTCAGCGCGCTGGACTTGGGCGCGCCGGTGACCGAGCCGGGCGGGAAGACGGCGTCGAGCAGCTCGGGCCAGCCCGCCCCCGCGCGAAGCTCCCCCCGCACCGTCGACACCAGGTGCACCAGGCCGGGGTGCTTCTCGACGGCGCACAGGTCGGGCACGGTGACGCTGCCGGTGGCGCAGACCCGGCCGATGTCGTTGCGCACCAGGTCCACGATCATGACGTTCTCGGCGTAGTCCTTGTCCAGGAGGTCCGCCTCGGTGCGCCCGGTGCCCTTGATCGGCCCCGACTCCACGACCCGGCCGTCGCGGCGCAGGAACAGCTCGGGCGAGGCGGTGGCGATCTCCACGCCGTGCCCCGGAAGCCGGATCGTTCCTGCGTACGGTGCCGGGTTGCCGCGGGCCAGCAGGGAGGTCAGGGCGTCCACGTCGCTGTCCGGTGCGACGGGCGCGGACAGCACCCGGCAGAGATTCGCCTGGTACACCTCGCCCTCCGCTATGCGGTCGCGGATGGAGCGCACGCCCGCCGTGTACCCGGAGCGGTCCAGGGAGGTCGACCAGTCGCCGGCGTCCGGCCCCCGCCAGGCGCCCGGCACCGGCGCGGGCACCGGCTGCTCGCGCACCTCGCGGAAGCGTGCGCAGGTCAGACGGCCCTCGAAGTCCGCGCAGACGGCCCAGAAACCGTGGGAGTCCAGGGCCGCCGGGTCGTCGGTGACGTCGATCAGGCCGGTGGCGACACGGTTGCCGAAGCGGGCGAGAGCTGGCAGGTCGAGCACGCCATGAGTGTAGGGCGGCCGCTCGTGGCGCGACGCAGGGCAGCACGCTGCACAAACGCGTTTTTGTACTGGCCCCGGAATCCGCTAGAGTTCAGTTCGTCGCCGGGACGCGCAAGCGGACCGAAACGACAGGCGGACGTAGCTCAGTTGGTAGAGCGCAACCTTGCCAAGGTTGAGGTCGCGAGTTCGAGCCTCGTCGTCCGCTCGCAGCACAGGGGGTCCACGTGATCCCCTACACTCCGGGTGGAGTGGCCGAGAGGCGAGGCAACGGCCTGCAAAGCCGTCTACACGGGTTCAAATCCCGTCTCCACCTCCAAGGACGATTAGCTCAGCGGGAGAGCGCTTCCCTGACACGGAAGAGGTCACTGGTTCAATCCCAGTATCGTCCACTGGATCTCACGAAGATCCGCCCAGCGCGATTAGCTCAGCGGGAGAGCGCTTCCCTGACACGGAAGAGGTCACTGGTTCAATCCCAGTATCGCGCACGCAGTGCTTATGATCCGCTCCATGGCGTGATCATGATTCCCGAGGACGATTAGCTCAGCGGGAGAGCGCTTCCCTGACACGGAAGAGGTCACTGGTTCAATCCCAGTATCGTCCACGTCACACCGGAGCCCCCGGCCGTCCAGCGGCCGGGGGCTCGGTCGTGTTTCCGGACTTCAGGACGAGAACAGCATGTGCCCGAAGCTCTTGTGCCGGCGGTGGCCGTAGTGCCCGCCGTGCGGGGCGCCCCAGGCGGGCGCGGCCGGGGCCTGCGGAGCGGCGGGGTACGCCTGCGGGGCGGCGGGCGGCGCGGGCTGGGACCACTGGGCCTCCAGCCGGGTCAGCGCCTCGAGCTCGCCGTAGTCGAGGAAGATCCCACGGCAGCCGCTGCACTGCTCGATCTGGACGCCGTTGCGGTTGTAGGTGTGCATGGGCGCACGACACTTCGGACACTGCATGGTTTGTTCAGCTCCTCGCCGGTCGGTCCTGCTTCGGGTATCGCCAGGACAGACTCCGTCCGGCCCCCGTCGGTTGCAGCCTAGGGGGCTGGGGGCCGGTGCGGGAGGGGTCTTGGCGGAGGCGATGCGGGCGCAGGCGTCCACCACGCAGGTCTCGACGTCGTCCAAGGTCCGTCCGTCCGCAACCGCCTTGGTGATCATGCGGGCGGCGGTCTGCACGGTGAGGGCCCGGGCCGGGGTGTCGAGGAACGGCCAGGGGTCGCCGTCGGCCGGGACGGCGGTGCCGCCGGCGTTCCGGTAAGCGGCGAGGAAGCGCGCCCACTCCTCTCCGTGCAGCAGGCCGCAGGCGAACCAGGCGGCGGGGCGGGCGAGGTCCCAGGCGGGGTGGCCCACCCCGAGATCGTCCACGTCTATGAGCCGCCAACCCCCACCGCTGGGCAGGTGGACGAGCTGGCCGAGATGGAAGTCGCCGTGACACAGCGTGGGTGGGCCGGACATGGGGGCCTCTGCTCTGGCCCAGGCGGGGAGCGTGGACCAGGCCCGCAGGACCGGGGCGGTGGCTGGGTGCTCCGGGGCTTCGGCTCGGAGCCGGGTGATGGCACGGGCTGCCTTGAGCGGGCCTCGCATCACGGGGAGGTTCGGTGGGGCGGGGGTGCGGTGCAGGTGGGCGAGGAGGGTGGCGGCGGGTTCCCAGGGGGCGGCGTCGGGGGTGTCCGGGTCGACGGGGACGCCGTAGGGCCAGAAGGTGACGGGGCGGCCGTGCAGGTGGGTGGGGGCGGGGGTCAGGGGGGCGACGAAGATGCCCTTGAGCTGCGTGGCCGTTTCCATCCGTGCCTTCAGCTCGCCGGGGTCGGCGTCCTTTGCGTGGGCCTTAGCGACGGTGTCGCCGTGGCGGACGACTGTGCCGTCGGGGCGGTCGGCGAGGGTGGCTGCGCCGCAGGGGCAGGTGGAGTGGTGCGGTGCCTGGTGAGCGACGGCGGCGGCATGGGCGGTCAGCTCGAGCAGGAGGGGGTGGTCTGACGGCACGGGGCTCCCTGGGGTGCGGGTCTGAGAGGGAGCGTACGGGGGGCTGCGCGGGCGTGGGTACGAGGTTCGCTTCACTTGGCGACGCCGACGGGTTCAGCTGGGCATCTGAGTCCGCGGAGCTCTGCTGGGCTGCGCCTGCGTTGGGCACCCAGTGCCGGGGCTGGCCGGGGGTGGGGTGCGCTGGCCCCGCTGAAGGGGTACCGCTGCGCCCGCCTTCCCCCACTCTCGACTTCGCTCGAGCAGGGGACCCCCATCGCCCCAGGCGGCACGAATGCCCGCAGCTAATGCACGGCTACGCCGCAGGCATGGACACGCGCACCCCCGCTCAGCGGCACGGGCGCAAAGCAATGCCGGCGCAGCTCCCCAGCTGCGCCGGCATTTTTGCCGTCCGCCGCACCCCCGTCCCCACGGGGTTTCATGGGCGGGATGTTCCCCTCCCGGACCGCTCTTCCGGGTCTGGGGCGCCGCTCAGCGCCCCAGCATCTCGCCCACGGACGACGCCTGTGTGGTCACTGTCTCCCACCCGTCGAAGACGAGGAGGAGCAGGACCGCCAGGGGAAGAGCCATCAGCGTGGCCACCAGCGGGTGCCGGCGTCCCTCGCGCCGCGCCCGCACGCGGACCAGTGTCCGCGGTGCCGTGTGCGCCATGGCCCCTCTCCTGACCGCTTGTCCTACTGTCGCGTTGTCCTGCTGTCTTGCAGTCTTGCTGTCTTGCCGTTCACCGGTCTGTGCAGCGGCGGGCGTCTGACCTCGGGGGACGAGTACTGCACCCGCCGCTTGACCTCAAATCTAGGCGCCCCGCACATCCCGGGCGTCATGCCCTCGTACCGATTGCCGGGCCTCCCGGAGGATGAGCCGTAACGCCCGCCGTACTCCCCTGGGTGGAGACGCGGTCCTACGACTCGGGGACATCCCGGAGGGGACGCCCGGTACGACCCGAAAGCTCCGTTCCGTCCTCCCTCGGAACCGGCTGCTCCACCAGCGCCAGCACCCGGTTCGCCATGAACCGCGCCGTCCGCACCACCGTCCCGCTTCGCGTGACTTCGCTCACTTCCACCACCCCCCGGCGCACCGCCGTCTCCACCCGGCGCCCCGCCCTGCCGGCCACCACCTCGTACGTCCGCGTCGTGTCCCCCGCGTCCACGACTATCTCCACGCGGTCACCCTTCACGTGATCGATCCCCCTTCCGCATCGGGTGGTTGGGATCACTCACCGCGCGAACCCGGCCTGCCCGCACGCCCCCTGACCACCCTTCAAGTCTCCCACCCACCACTGACAATCCGCCCCGCGAAGAGGGCGCGGCCTCTGCGCACCAGCGCCCGTGGAAACGTAAGCTGTGGCACGTCACAGGACCGGGCAGCGGGGATGAACATGGCGATGATGCGCCTGAGGCGCGAGGACCCGCGCGTCGTCGGCTCTTTCAGGCTTCACCGACGTCTCGGCGCGGGCGGAATGGGCGTGGTCTACCTGGGCTCCGACAAGAAGGGGCAGCGGGTCGCACTGAAGGTCATCCGGCCGGACCTCGCCGAGGACCAGGAGTTCCGTTCCCGTTTCGCCCGCGAGGTCTCCGCCGCCCGCCGCATCCGGGGCGGCTGCACGGCCCGCCTGGTGGCCGCCGACCTGGAGGCCGACCGCCCGTGGTTCGCCACCCAGTACGTCCCGGGCCCCTCCCTGCACGACAAGGTCGCCGACGAGGGCCCGCTCCCCGCCGCCGAGGTCGCGGCGATCGGCGCGGCCCTGTCGGAGGGCCTGGTCGCCGTGCACGAGGCCGGTGTGGTGCACCGGGACCTCAAGCCGTCGAACATCCTGCTCTCCCCCAAGGGCCCGCGGATCATCGACTTCGGCATCGCCTGGGCGACCGGCGCTTCCACGCTCACCCACGTCGGCACGGCGGTCGGCTCCCCCGGCTTCCTCGCCCCGGAGCAGGTGCGCGGCGCCGCCGTCACCCCGGCCACCGACGTGTTCTCGCTGGGCGCCACGCTGGCGTACGCCTCGACGGGCGACTCCCCCTTCGGGCACGGCAGTTCGGAGGTGATGCTGTACCGGGTGGTGCACGAGGAGGCCCAGCTGGACGGCGTGCCGGACGCGCTGGCCCCGCTGATCCGGGCCTGTCTGGCGAAGGACCCGGACGAGCGGCCGAGCACGCTCCAACTGTCGCTGCGGCTCAAGGAGATCGCCGCGCGGGAGGCCCAGGGCCTCAGCGAGGCTCGCCCTCCGGTGCCGCGCGCCGCGGACCCCGAGCGGTCCGCCGCCCACCTCGTCGACACCTACCCGGACCGTGCGCCCAGCCGCCGTCCCGGCCCACGCGACCCCCATGACCCCCACGATCGCCGCGACCAGCGTGCCGCCCGCGACCCGCGCGACAGCCAGGGTGGCGGCGACGACCAGCATGGCCTGCCCCCAGACCGGCAGATCC
>NZ_BAAAGU010000035.1:0-3531 GCF_039524635.1 Streptomyces thermocarboxydovorans
CGGGGCCCTGCTGCGGGGCGGCCGGGAACGGCGCGGCGGAACCCTCCGCGGGGCCGTGGCCCGCCGCGTCCGGCCGGTGGGTCTCGCTGGATGCGGGCGTGCCAGGGGAGCCGGGCGCGGCCGGCCAGGACGGCGCGGCGGGCGGCGCGGGCGGGGGCGGCGGGAAGCCGCGGTCCGGCGGACTCTGCGGCGGCACGGAGCCGTTCATGACGATCGTGGGCTGGTCCTGAGGCCGCGCGGGGACGGCGGACAGGTCGTAACCGCACGCACCGCAGAAACGATCACCCGCCTCGAGGGGTTCCTCGCAGCTCGGGCACTTCGACAGAGCGGCCTGCTGAGGCATCTGCGACATCAACTACACCCACGTCCGGGGGCGGTAACGGTTGGCACGTTCCACCAGGTCGATCCTCTCCTCACCGCTCCGCGCCAGCCGGGCCAGCATGCGGTACGAACGCTCCAGACCGAAGCGCAGGCCCCGCTCGTCCAGCCCGCTGCCGAGCAGCGTCCGTCCCCCTGCGCGGGAGAGAACGGAACCCTGGTCCCCGGAGAGTACCCAGTCCAGCGCACACCCGAGGACCTCGGCCGCCAACTGTTCCCGGCGCGCCGGGTCCAGGCCGTACGCCTCCAGGGCCTCGACCTGACCTGCGGCGGCGGTCAGGTCGTCGAGGAACCGTACGTCACCGGGCGCCGCGGTGCGTCCGCGCAGCCGCGCCCGGACGGCCGCCACGCGCGCGGCCGTGTAGTGGATGGACGACTCCGGCACCGACTCCAGCGTCCGGACCGCGGCGGTCCGGTCGCCGGTGGCCAGCTGGACCCGGGCGAGACCGAACGCCGCGCTCACATGGCTCGGATCGGTCGCCCACACCAGGCGGTAGTACTCCGCGGCGTTGTCCAGCTGCCCCAGCACCTCGGCGCACAGCGCCAGCGCCAGCTTGGGCGCGATCTCGCCCGGAAAGGCGTCGTAGATCGCGTCGAAGGACAGCGCGGCGGCCTCGAAGTCGCCGGTGACCAGGGAGGCAAGGCCCCGGTACCAGACCACCCGCCAGTCGTCCGGGTCCTGCTCCTCCAGGGTGCGCAGCGTCTCCAGGGCGGTGCCCGGGTCGCCGGCCTCCAGCCAGGCCCGCACCTGCCTCAGCCGGGTCTCGGCCGACGGGGAGGGCGCGGCGGCCAGCGCGTTGATCAGCTCCCCGCCGGGCGCGGAGGTCAGCAGGCCCGCCAGGAAACCGGCGTTGGGGTCGGACGGGTCGACGTGCGGCACGGGCAGGGCCAGCGCGGCGGCCGGGGTGTTGACCGGACGGACCAGGGCCGGGCCGACGGCCCCGGGGGCGGGGGCGATTGCGGGTGTGCCGACGGGAGCCGGGGCGGCGGAGGCGGAAGGAACCGGGGGAGGGGCAGGGACGGGCGCGGTGCCAGGGGCCGGCGCGGGGGCGGCGGGGCTGCTCGCTGCCTTGGCCCGCTTGCGGGCGCGCACCGGGCGGGCGCCCAGGACGGAGACCTCACCGGCCGGCTCCGGGAACAGATCCGTGTCGGTGACGCGGAGTTCGGGCCCGAACAGGGTGGACAGCGAGGGGCGCGCCCGGCCCGTCTGGAGCGAGACGACCTCGCGCAGCACACCGGTCAGCTGCTCGCTCATCTCCTGCGCGGAGGCGAACCGGCGCGCCGGGTCCGGATCGGTGGCGCGGACCAGCAGCCGGTAGAACGACTCGTACTGGCGGAACACCTCGATGGTGTCCGGGTCGGGCAGCGAGTCGACGTGGACGCTGGTGTAGCCCTGGAAGTCGAAGGTGAGCACGGCCAGCGTCCGGGCGACGGTGTACAGGTCCGAGGCCACCGAGGGGCCGCTCTCGGCGACCTCGGGCGCCTGGTAGCCGACGGTGCCGTAGATGGCCGACTCGTCGTCGTCCATGCGACGCACCGCGCCCATGTCGATCAGCTTCAGCTGATCCTCGCTCTGGATCGCGTTGTCGACCTTGAAGTCGCAGTACAGAAGGTTTCTGCTGTGCAGATGGCCGAGGGCCTCCAGCGCCTCGATGCCGTACGCGCAGGCCTGCTCCACCGGAAGCGGGTCCCGCCTGCCGTCCGGGGTACGGCGGGCGTTGGCGATCTCCTTCAGCGACTTGCCGCCGACGTACTCCATCACGATGTAGCCGTCGAGGGAGCCGGTGCGCTGGTCCAGGTGCTCCACGAAGTTGTAGATGCGCACGATGTTGGCGTGCTCGATCTCCGCCAGGAAGCGCCGCTCGGAGATCGCCGCCGCCATCGCGTCCTGGTCGCCGGTGTCCAGCAGACCCTTGAGCACCACCCAGCGGTCCGAGACCGCCCGGTCCACCGCGAGGTAGATCCAGCCCAGGCCGCCGTGCGCCAGACAGCCGACCACCTCGTACTGGCCGTGCACCACGTCCCCGGGCCGCAGCTTGGGGATGAACGAGTACGGGTGGCCGCACTTGGTGCAGAAACCCTCCACTCGGCCCGGCCGGCCGCTGCGGGCCCGGCCCACCGGGGCGCCGCAGTCCGAACGCGAGCAGAACCGCTTCCGCTCGGGAACCTCCGGGTTCTGCAGCACCATGGTGCGCGGATCGGGGCGCGGGATCGGCGGCACCGTGACCAGGCCGGCACCGAGGCGGCCCCGGCCCGAGGAGCCCGCCGCCGAGCCGGAGCTGCGCACCGACACCGAGCGGCCCGAACTGCGGCCGGACAGCGAGCGAGAGAGGCGTCCGGACACCGAGCGGCGGGACTTCGACGACTGCGACGAGGTGCGCGAACTCGCGCGTGAGCTGCGGCTGCCGGCCGAACCGCCGGATCCCTTGCCGCCGGCGGTCATGCCGGTCGGGGCGGAGCCGACCATGCCGCTGGAGGAGACGACCGGGGCGAGTCCGCAGGTGTCGCAGTACAGCTCGCCGCCGCCGACGTCCTCGTAGCTGCCGTCGCAGCCGGGGCGCTGGCAGGGGGGCTGTGCGTGGGCGGCGGCCGGGGGCTGTGCCTGGGCGGCTTGGGCGGCTTGGGGCGGCTCGGGTGCGCGGGCCGGTGGCTCGTTGCGCTGTGCGGGTGCGGGTGCGGGTGCGGACGGGTGCGGGGACGCGGGCTGGGCAGCGGGCGGCTGCGCTGAGTTCGGCTGCGGCGGGGTGCGCGGCTGGGCCGGGATCTGCTGCAGGCGCTGTGCCGGGTGGGGTGTTGGCGTGGGGGCAGCGTTCGACGCCGGGGTCGATGCCGGGGACGGCGACGGGTGCGACGTCGGGGCCGACGACGGGGCGGGTGCCGGGTTCGGCGTCGGGGCCGACGACGGGGCGGGTGCCGGGTTCGGCGTCGGGGTCGATGCCGGGGACGGCGACGGGTGCGACGTCGGGGCGGGTGAGGGGTGCGATGCCGAGGCCGACGACGGGTCGGGTGCCGGGTTCGGCGTCGGGGTCGATGCCGGGTCGGGCGTCGAGTTCGAGGCCGGGGGCGCCGACGGGGTGGGTGCCGGGTTCGGCGTCGGGGTCGATGCCGGGGACGGCGACGGGTGCGACGTCGGGGCGGGTGAGGGGTGCGATG